>JBDTAT010000285.1:0-4009 GCA_039924505.1 Bryobacteraceae bacterium | reverse complement strand
CCTAGCGGCACGTCGGCGATCATACGCAGCTTCACCGATTCATCGAACACTTCGCGGACACGGTCCGCCATCGCGGCTTCCGTGATATCCCCCGGCGCCTGTTCCGCTTGCACCGGCTGCGTCCAATAGCGGCCCGTCTCAATTTTTCCGTCCGCGTGATATCGCATCCACGATCCCGGCGCCAGCTTGCGAATCGCCCGGAACGGGCTCCGCGGATCGGGAATGTAGGTGAACTGAAAATACAGCCGTAGCGCTTCCTCATCGAGATCCAGCGGAACCCCCGCTTCGCGCAGGCACTTCAGTTCGCTTCCGAAATACAGTCCTTCCGGCAGTGCGGCATAATACAGCGGCTTCTTCCCGAACCGGTCCCGCACCAGCAGCAGTGAGCGCGTGCGCGCATCCCAAATCGCGTACGCAAACATGCCGCGCAGCTTCTGGATTCCGTCCACGCCCTCTTGTTCGTATAAATGCGCCAGCGTCTCGGTGTCGCTGTTGGTCCGGAACCGGTGCCCCTGGCTGATCAGACTTTGCCGCAGTTCCTGGTAGTTGTAGATCTCCCCGTTGAAGACGACCCATACGCTATCATCTTCATTGGAGATCGGCTGATGCCCCGTGCTCAGGTCGATAATGCTCAGCCGCCGCATCCCGATTCCGCAGCTTCCGTCAATATGAAATCCTTCATCGTCCGGACCGCGGTGCCGTATCTGGTCGCACATCGAGCGGAGGGCCGGCAGCTCGGCGCGCTTTTCCCGCAAATAAAATCCGGCGATTCCGCACATAAAAGAAGTGTCTGTCCCCATTATCGCAGGTGGGCCCAGCGGCCGCCTTCTGGCCAACCGTAGCCCATGCGCCGCTTTTTGCGTAACCCGCGCGAGCACGCTTTCCGCTTGCGGCAGGAATCGGCGAATTTGCGGCTGCTGTTGAAGCCCCCGGCCCTCCCCGTTCGTTCGGTCCCGCCTTCGCCTCTGCCCTTCCTCCCCGATCCCTCCGCGTCCGCAGCCGTGCTCCGCGGTACTCGTTTTGCGAGCGATTTAACCGAGATTGCCGATTCCATTCTGCGCCACCAGTTTCCAATTTTTGGAACCATGCTCGACACCGGTCCGGAAATTCATTGGCGGCGCGATTACGCGAGCGGCATCGAAACCGGCCTTCTCTATTTCCGTAAGATTCCCTATCTCAACGCGGCGCGCGCCGGTGATCACAAACTGATCTGGGAGCTGAACCGGCACCAGCACCTGGTTCTACTCGCGCAAGTCTATCGCGTCACTGGCAACGAATCGTATCTTCAGGAAATTCGCGCGCAACTGGAAAGCTGGTTTACACAAAACCCGTTTCAGCGCGGCATCAACTGGACCAGCGCTCTCGAAGTGGCCTTTCGCGCGCTCTCCTGGCTCTGGCTGCAGCATCTGGTGGGAGACTTGCTCCCTGATGGTTTCCGCGAGCGCCTCTACTGGCACGGATGCCATCTGAATGCCAACCTGTCGCACTATTTTTCCCCGAATACCCACTTGTTGGGAGAAGCCGTCGCATTGCACGCGCTCGGCCGCATGTTCGACGAAAAGAAATGGCAGCGGACCGGCGCGGCCGTCGTCGACCGGCAGGCTCGGATCCAGATACGGGATGACGGCGGCTACTTCGAGCAGTCCACTTACTATCATGTCTACGCGCTCGACATGTTTCTCTTTCACGCGCTGTTACGCCCAGACACTCCCCTATGGCGTCCGCGCCTCGAGAGCATGGAGGATCACCTCCGCGCGCTGCTAGGGCCGGCGCGGCAACTGGCGTTTCTCGGCGACGATGACGGCGGCCGTTTCTTTCATCCCTACGGCCCGCGTCCGGAATTCGCTTGCGCGACGCTCGCCACCTGCGGCGTCTACCTCAATCGCCCCTTTGACCTCGGCGTAGACGACCTGCTCCCGCAAGCCCTCTGGTGGCTCGGTCCGGAAGCAATCACCCATCCACCAGCGTCCGCCGCACCGGAATTAACCTCCCGGTTTTTCCCCGGCTCGGGCATCGCGATCCTATCGGCCGGCGCGAATCATGCAATCGTTGACGCAGGTCCGTTCGGCCCATGGGGCAGCGGCCACAGCCATTCCGACACTCTCAGCCTCGTAGTGCGCTCGGGCGGCGAAGAGATTCTCATCGACCCGGGCGCCTATACCTACGTCGGCCCCGAACGGAACGAGTTTCGCGGCTCAAGCGCGCATAATACGATCCGGATCGACGGCCGGGATCAGGGCGTGCCGGTCAACCCATTTCGATGGAGTGATCAACCACAAGTAGAAGTTCGCCGCTGGACCACCAACCCGGAGCAGGATTTTCTCGACGCCGAGTGCCGTTACGCGGAGTTCGTACATCGCCGCCGCTTGCTGTTCGTCAAGCCCGATCTGCTCCTGATCGTGGACGATGTCGCCGGCCCGGGCGGCGAACACGTTATCGAACAATTCTGGCATCCGGGCGCGCCTGTCAACGGGTCCGGCAAGTGTTTCCGCATCGGCGCCGAAACCATTCTGACCCTCAATGCGGATGGCGAACTGCAAGACGGCTGGCGCTCCACCGCATTCGCCGGCCGCGCGCCGGCCCCGGTAATCCGCGCACTGCGCCGCACCACTCTGCCCGCGCGGTTTGCGGCTGGTTTACTGCTGAACGCAAGCGGCGCCTCTCTCGAAATCATCGGTAGCGATGCCGTCGAATTCCGCCTGCGCCGCGCCGGCAGCGAAACTGTCTACCGCATGGCAGAGCGCGCCACGCAATAAATATGTCCCTCGCGAGCGATGCGGGAATTGTACGTTCGGATCTCTTCGCCCGATTCAACGTGCTGGATGTGGTAGCCCAGTTTCGTTAAAAACTCTACCACCTCCGCGATATTGGCTTCCTTCCGGGGAAAATCGGCGCCATGGATCTCGATATACAGCGTCGGAGAACTCTTCCGCAGCGTCTTCTCCATTCCGCGCAGCGCCGCCATCTCCATTCCTTCGATATCGAGCTTCACCAGACTGGGTGCCGGAAGGCCCAGCGCCTCAATCTGGTGGTCCAGCGAGTCGATCGGAACCGTTACGGAAGTGGCGTCGAACTCATGCCCCACAAGTTCGGCGATCGCCGGTTCCATGCTCCCCAGCGCCGGTTCGCGCTTAGGAAACGTCAGCCTGATGGATCCGGTCGAGTCTGCGATTCCGGCCTCGAAAATCCGCACGTTCGGGAATCCGTTCAGCCGGACGTTCGATTCGATACACCGTGCATTCTGCGGATTTGGCTCCCATACGAAAACGAAGCCGGCTGCGCCCACGGCTCTCGCGAAAAATAATGTGAAGATCCCCTCGTACGCGCCGATATCGTAGACCACTTGCCCGGTCAGATCCAGCGCTATCAGGAATCGCTCCTCGCTCGAGAGCGATTTCGGAAGAAAGCCGAGGCCGCCCCGGCGCTTCAATCCCGCGGCAATCCCGCTTCGGACCGTATAAGCGTTGTGGCGGAACAATGGCCGGGTAAGAATGGCAACTCGCCGGATGACGGTGTCAAGCATGCGGGACTCTTTTCATCATAATCGATCGGTTCGATCGCTCCTCAACTCGTGATACAACTCCCTCCAAGCCCGCCCAACTGCATCGGGAGTATACTTGCCGCATTCCGCGCGTGCGTTCCGGGTCAGCTTCAACGCCAGACCGTCCTCCTCCATTAGACGGAACGCGCACTCCGCCATCGCATGATGGTCGTTGCACTCGACCAGCAGTCCCGTGCGTTCGTCCTCCAGAATATACGGAATGCCGCCAGCCTTCGTGGCGACTACCGGCAACCCCGCGGCAAAACATTCCAGCAACGATCCGGGCATGTTATCGATATTAGGACTCGTGAGGTAGATATCGGCCTCGTCATAAACCTCCGGTGTTTGTTGCTGCGAGACGTAACCGGTGAATCGCACGTTCTGCAACCCCAGCTCCCGGGTAAGCGTTTCCAGTTTTCCCCGCTGTGGGCCATCGTGCGCAACCGTCAACCTGGCTTCAGGGTAGCG
>JBDTAT010000284.1:0-5247 GCA_039924505.1 Bryobacteraceae bacterium | reverse complement strand
ATGGCCCAGCACACCGGATGTCCTGCAGGAGACTGAGTGCGTTACGCGGCTCCGGCGGATGAGGAACACCAAACCGCGCGCGTTCGGCGTGGATGATATCACTGGCTCCTTTCTTTATAAACTGTAGGGATTGTGATGAAGCCCTCGATCCTTGCTCTCTGTGTTGTGTTTGCGTTTGGCGGTCTGAGCGCGCAGAAGCCTGCCTGGCAGCCATCGCCGGAACATACGCACATGCCGATATGGCCGGGGCCGGTGCCTGATGCGCGGCCTATCACGGGGCCGGAGGTCGAAACGACGACGGGGAAGAAGTCGCTGGTTGCCGGCAGGCCGTGGGTTGCGGTGAGCAACGTGTCGCGGCCTACGATGACGGTCTATTCGCCGAAAGGAAAGAATACGGGCGCAGCGGTCGTCGTCTTCCCTGGTGGAGGCTATCGGATTCTGGCCATCGATCTTGAAGGCACGGAGGTATGTAATTGGCTGACGCCCAAGGGGATCACGTGTGTGCTGTTGAAATACCGCGTGACGGATGTGGGGCCGTATCCGAAATCGGGGCCGTATCCGGAATCACCGATGGCGTTGGAAGATGCGCAGAGGACGGTAGGGCTGGTGCGCTTTCACGCGGCGGAGTGGCATATCGATCCCCACAAGATTGGAGTGCTTGGCTTTTCGGCAGGCGGGCATCTGTCGGCAGCCATGAGCACGCATTATGAGAAGCGTTTGTATCCGGCTGTGGACGCCGCCGACAAAGAGAGCTGCCGTCCGGATTTTGCGGTGGCTATTTATCCGGGGCATCTGTCGCTTTCCGCGGCGGAATGGGATGCTGCCCAAGGCGCCAGAAAGTTTGTGATTCGTAAGCCGGAACATGAGACGACGGCCGATAAACAATTTGGGTTGAATCCCGATATTCCCGTCACCCGCCAGACGCCGCCTGCGTTTTTGCTGCAGGCGGAGGATGACCACGTGGACAATGTAAACGACTCGCTGGCTTACTACATTGCGCTGAAGAAGGCTGGGGTTCCCGTGGAGATGCATTTGTATGCGCAGGGCGGACATGCTTTTGGGCTGCGGCGCACGAAGTTTCCGGTGACGGCATGGCCTCAGTTGCTGGAGACGTGGCTGGGGACGATCGGGATGATTTCCGAGTAGGCGCTCTGGGATCGCGCACAATAAAGCGGGCCTTGCTCCGCAAGGCTTCGCTCGAACGTTCTTTGCGCGGGTCCTTCGACTTCGCTACGCTTCTCTCTTTTTGCCCTCCGCCAAATCGTGTTCTTCCGGCGGGTCACATTTGGTGAGCGGAAATGGTCTACTCTTGCCGGGCGCCGAGTGGCGAATACGCGATGGCGTCGATTTCGATCTTCATTTCATCGTTGACAAATTGCGCTGCGACCGTCGTGCGCGCGGGCTTCGCTGCGCCGAAAAATTCCGCATACACTTCGTTCATGGCGGCGAAGTCGCCCGCGTGTTTCAGAAACACCGAGCACTTCACCACGTCCGCCATCGACGCGCCGCAGCTTCCGAGAATCCGGCGGATGTTGTCCAGCACAACGCGCGTTTCGTGACGGATGTCTCCGAACGAGAATTGATTGGTCGTGGAATCCACCGGCCCCTGGCCCGAAACATAGATGAAATCGCCGGCCCGCACCGCCGGCGAATAAGGTCCGCGGGGAGTTGGCACGCCGGGCGGCGTGATGCGCTCAATCACGGAGTTTTCTTCCTGCGGGGGCGCCGCGTGGGAGTGGTATTGCCGCTGCCCGGAGCTGCTGCGCGCTTCCGGGGCGACGCCGCTTTCTTGGGTTTCACCGGCGGCGGATTCGGTTCGAAAATAGTTGGCTGGCCCTCCACGATCGGCTGTTTTTCGTCCTCTTCAATCTGGGCCATTTCGGCCTGGGCCGGCTCCGGCAAAGCCGGCGGATAAAATTCCGCGCCCAGGTAAACCAGCAGGCCTTTCTCCTCGTCCGGCTCGACGCGAACCACCAGCTTGTCCTGCGCGTAATTGAGAAACTCCGTGAATTCCTGGAATCCGAAGGTCTTCCAATCGAAGTTCGGCTGTTCCTCGCGGACCCAGTTGGCGAGATCCTCGGCGGCGCTGCCGTGTTCGATTTCCAGACGGTGATTTTCAAGCACGTCGCGCAGCAGCGGCAACGCCTCATCCGGCTTCGGCGTCGGCTTCTCAGGTTGCGAAGAGGTTTTGCGTTCGATGATGTAACGGCCGCCCTGGCCGCTGACGTTGACGTGGTCGCCCTTCTTCAGCCGCTCCACGAAATCGGAGAAGCTGCCGGAGCCGTATGCCTTCTCGCTGAAAGTAGGATCGAGCTGCAGCATGGTGGACTTCAGCAACCCGAGCTGGGGCTGCACTTCGCGGCGCTCCAGAACCTGGAGGGCGCGCTCGACCAGCGGCATGGCCTGCGTCAATTCCAGCGGCGCCGGACGGCCGCGCTGTTGGTGTTTGGGGCGTTCCTTGTTAGTTTGGCCGTTGTCTTTTCCGGGCTCCTTCGCGATGTCCTTCCCGTCTTTGTCGCGGCGCACTTCGTGGCGCGGCGCTTCGGCGCGCTCAGACTCCGGCAGCAACGATTCGAAGCTGATGAACTCGTGGCAGTTCTGTTGCAGAATCGTGCTGGTGAACGCTTTGCCGCCGACGACAAAAACGGTCTTGCCGTATTCTTTCAGCTTGTTGACCAGCGGGATGAAGTCGCTGTCGCCGCTGACGATCGCGAAGGCGTTCACATGCGGATGCGTGAAGGCCATTTCCAGGGCATCGAGAGCGAGGTTGATGTCGGCGCCGTTCTTGTCCCCGCGGGGCGACGGGATGCGCTGCACCATTTGAACGGCGTTTTCCGCCATCTGGCGCGTGGCGCCTTCCTGGCGGCCCCAGTTGGCGTAGGCGAATTTGGCGACAATGTCGCCGCGCTCCTTTAGCGCATCCAGCGCCAGCGAAACGTCAAAATCCCGGCGTAAAGTCGATTTCAAGCCGATTTCGATGTTATCGTAATCGACGAAAACCGCGATATTCACTTTATCTTGCATTTGTGCTCTTTCCATATAGTATCCGTCCAGCTGCTTCGCGCCGGCCTCAGGCCGCCTGCTTGACGGAGGAGCGGATGAACTCCACGATCTCTACAAGCGACGCTCCCGGTTGGAAGACAGCGGCCACGCCCAGTTGTTTTAACCGCGCCGCGTCTTCATCCGGAATGATTCCGCCCACCATCACCACCACGTCCTCCATTTTATTTTCGTGCAGCAATTCCATAATGCGCGGGACAATTGCATTGTGCGCTCCGGAAAGAATGGACAGGCCGATGACCTGCACGTCTTCCTGGAGCGCCGCATTCACGATCATTTCGGGCGTCTGCCGGAGGCCGGTGTAGATGACTTCCATACCGGCATCGCGTAGAGCCCGCGCAATCACTTTTGCGCCACGGTCGTGCCCATCCAGGCCCGGTTTGGCCACCAGCACTCGGATTCGGCTTTCCATGTGGACACTGCAATTATAGAACGCTACGCTCCTGCCAGGAGCCATACACGTCCCGTAGCGCCTCGCACATCTCCCCCACTGTCGCGTACGCGCGCACCGCGTCCAGCAGATACGGCATGGTGTTTTCGGACCCTTCGGCGGCGATTTTCAGCGCGTAGAGCGTCCGCCGGACCCGCTCGGCATCGCGTCCGGAGCGTAATCCGGCCAGTTTTTCGATTTGACGCTTTTCGGCGGATTCGTCGATTTCCAGAATTTCGAGCGGTGGCTGGGCGGCTTCGGCAAATCCGTTCACGCCGACGACAATGCGACGACCGGACTCGATGGACCGCTGATATTCGTAGCTGGCGTTGGCGATTTCCCCTTGCGGAAAGCCGCGCTCGATAGCGGGAATCATGCCGCCCATCTCGTCGATCCGGCGGATATAATCGCCCGCGCGCTGCTCCATTTCGCCCGTCAGGGCTTCCAGAAAATAGCTGCCGCCGAGCGGATCGGGCGCGCCGGTGAGGCCGCATTCATACGCCAGCACCTGCTGCGTCCGAAGGGCCAGGGTCACCGCGTGCTCGCCCGGCAGGGCATAGGCTTCGTCCAGCGAATTCGTATGCAGCGATTGTGTTCCTCCGAGCACCGCCGCAAGCGCCTGCAGAGCGGTTCGCACCACATTGTTGTAAGGTTGCTGCCAGGTGAGCGTGCAGCCGGCCGTCTGCGCGTGAAAACGGAGTTTCCAGCTTCGCTCCAGCTTCGCTCCATAGCGGTCGCGCATCAACGCAGCCCACATTTTGCGGGCCGCGCGATACTTGGCGATCTCCTCGAAAAAATCGTTATGCGCGTTGAAGAAGAAGCTGAGATGCGGCGCGAAGTCGTCGATCGCGAGGCCGCGCTCAATGGCCCAATCCACGTATTCAATGCCATCGCGCAGCGTGAAGGCAAGTTCCTGAACTGCGGTCGAACCCGCTTCGCGAATGTGATATCCGCTGATGGAGATCGGATTGAACCGCGGCGTATTGCGTGCGCCGAACTCTACCGTGTCGGTGACCAGACGCATCGACGGACGAGGCGGGAAGATATATTCCTTCTGCGCGATATATTCCTTGAGAATATCGTTCTGCAGCGTCCCGGAAAGCTGCGCCCATGGCGTACCCTGCTGCTCGGCCACGGCCAGATACATCGCCCACAGGATCGCGGCGGGCGAATTGATGGTCATCGAAACCGTGACCCGGTCCAACCGGATTCCGCGGAACAGAATCTCCATATCCGCGAGGGAGCAGATGGAGACCCCGCATTTGCCGACCTCGCCGGCCGACATGGCATGGTCGGCGTCGTAGCCCATCAGTGTCGGCAGATCGAAGGCTACCGAAAGTCCGGTTTGACCTTGTTCCAGCAGATATAGATAGCGGCGGTTGGTCTCCTCCGGCGTCGCGAAGCCGGAGAATTGCCGCATGGTCCACAGGCGGCCGCGATACATGCTTTCGTGGATGCCGCGAGTGTACGGGAACTCGCCCGGTTGGCCCGGATCGAGACCGGCGGGACCGTAAACCGGATCGACGGGAATTCCGCTGAGGGTTGTGAACGAAGTTGCGGCGGGTGTGGAAACTCCTGCCGGAGGTTTACTCATCGCTTGATTCTAACGCGCCCGCGACGGCTAGAATGGTTTCTTGATGACGTATATCAGGCAATCGTGCGCTCACGCCTTCCGAGTCTGGGGGCCCTTTGGGCACATGACGGAGCGGTTGCCGATCGAAAGAAAACATCCCGCGATCATAGTCCTACTCTCTATA
>JBDTAT010000283.1:0-3226 GCA_039924505.1 Bryobacteraceae bacterium | reverse complement strand
CCTCAGCAACATGGCTGGCCAGCCCAGACTCGATTTCGCCTACGAACGCGGCGGCTTCAACGTGAACGCGCCGATATGGATTCCCAAAATCTACAACGGCAGAAACCGGACGTTCTTCAGCTACTCGTATGAGGTGATGAACGACTACTCGCAGGGATATCCGCTACTCACCTCCGTCCCGCCGTTGAACCAGCGAGGAGGCGATTTTTCCGCATTGCTGAAGTTGGGGCCGCAGTACCAGATTTACGATCCCGCGACCACCACGGCGGCAGGAGGAGGCAGGTTCTCGCGAGTTCCCTTTCCGGGCAATATCGTTCCCGCCAGCCGAATCGACCCCGTCGCCCAGAAGATCCTGAATTACTGGCCAAAGCCGAACGTCGCCGGTTTGCCCGACGGGTCGAACAACTATTCAGTCTCCACGCCCGATCCAAACTTCTACCAAAACAATCTCCTGCGCATCGATCACTCGATCAGCGATAAGCAGCGCATCTATGGGCACTATACCCAGTATTTTAAGAATGAGGGCCCGTATCGGGATTACTTTCTGAACGACTCGACCGGTCAACTCGTGGTAATTCAGCCTCTGAATCTGGCCTTCGACGATACCTACGTCGTCAGTCCGCGCCTGGTAGTCGACGTTCGATACGGGCTTCAGCGATTTCCCATAAATTCCCATCCCAAGAGCCAGGGATTCGACCTGAGCACACTAGGCTTTCCGCAAGCGTTGGTGAACCAGGTCGCTTACCGCAACCCGCTGGCGGTTGCATTCCCAAGAGTCGACGTCGCGGGCATCCAGAGCCTGAACGGAGAAAATCCGAGTTTCACGGGCGACGATATTCATTCGTTGTTCGCCGACGTCAACCGCCCTGTCGGCAACCACGCGCTGAAGTTCGGCGGCGAGGGCCGTATTTACCGCAAGAATACGTACACGTACACGGACGGAACGCCGCATTTCATCTTCGGAACCCCTTACACGAGCGGTCCGCTGGATAACAGCGCCAGTTCCCCCGGCGGAGTGGGACAAGGGCTGGCGGCGTTTCTGCTGGGCCAGCCGAGCAGCGGGGATATCGCCATAAACGATAGCTACGCTCTCAAATCCACCGAGTACGGAGCTTACATTCAGGACGATTGGCGGGCCACTCCGAAACTCACCGTCACCCTGGGGCTTCGTTATGAATACAACGGCGCCTTGACCGAACGATACAACCGCACCGCTCGCGGTTTCGATCCGGGGGCGGTTTTGGCAATCTCGTCTCAGGTGCAGTCGAATTACGCGGCGAACCCGATTCCCGAAATCCCCATAAGCCAATTTCAAACCAAGGGAGGCTTAGTGTTCGCCGGCGTGGGCGGCCAACCCCGCACGCTTTACGCGGCCGGATCGGGCAACTTCATGCCGCGCGTGGGCTTCTCGTATAACCCGTTCAAGAACACGGTGGTTCGCGGCGGCTACGGTATCTATTACCTGGACAACGGAATCGTTTCGCGAGTCGGGCCGTATCAACTCGGGTACAGCCAGACCACGAATCTGATACCCACCATCGACAACGGCCTGACGTTTACCGCGAATCTGCAGAACCCTTTTCCGGGCGGAGTCATACCGCCGACCGGCAACCGCAGCGGCCCCATGACCAATGTCGGGCAAGCGATCAGCTTCTTCGATACCAGCGTGAAGACTCCTTACATGCAACGCTGGAATTGGACCATGCAACAATTGCTGCCCGGTAATATCTCGCTGCAGGTGGGTTACGCCGGAAGCCGCTCCACCCGGCTACGCATTCCAAAGAACTACGACGGACTCCCGGATCGATATTTGAGCACCCGGCCGGTTAGGGATCAGGCGGTGATCGACCGGTTGTCGCAGCAAGTTACGAATCCGTTCTATCCGTTGCTGCCGGGAACCGGACTGGCAGCTCAGACCGTCTCCGTGGCGCAGCTTCTGCTGCCGTTTCCGCAGTTCACGAACATGACTTCGACCACCAGCCAGGGTTACTCCTGGTATCACAGCGTACAAGCGCTGGTCGAGCGGCGGTTTGCGAACGGTTTCAGTTTCCAGATTTCTTACACCTTTTCGAAGCAGATGGACGCCATCAACTACCTGAACCCCGCCGATCCGCTGCCTTACCGCAGCATATCGGCGAACGATCGGCCGCACCATGTCGGCTTGGCGGCCATTTACGAGCTGCCTTTCGGCAAAGGAAGGGCGTTGCTGAGCGGCGCGCCGACGCCGGTCCGGCGGATCGTCAGCGGCTGGCAACTGGGCACGGTGATAAATAGCTGGAGCGGGAGTCCGCTCAGCTTTGGCGACATCATCTTCAACGGCGATATCAAAAACATCGCGCTCCCCGGCGGGCAGCGGACCGTGCAGCGCTGGTTCAACACCAACGCCGGTTTCGTGACCGCCCCGGGACAACAGTTGGTCAACCATTTGTTCGCGGGGCCGCTCTACTATTCCGGCATTCGATCGGGATCGATCAACACCACGGATATCTCGGTGCTGAGATATATCAGCCTCCGGGAGAATATCAGGTTGCAGATTCGGGCGGAGGCGCTCAACGCGTTCAACCACCCGAACTTCGCACCTCCCAACACTACCGTAACCAGTTCGGCGTTCGGGACGATCAACACGGAGGCGACGTTCACGCGCATCATCCAATTCGGAGTCAAGTTACTCTTTTGATCGCGAGAGCCAATATGAAATTCAAGGAACTATGTTAGTCCGACGGCGGGAGTTCCTCGCGGCGGGAGCCTCGGGCCTGTTGACATTTCGCCGTCCGGCGCGGGCCGCCGTTTCCGGTCCGCACCAGCGGCTAACCGCGATTCACACCATGGTCGATACACCGGAATGGGCGGCCGATCCCGGCAAGAATTTCGATCCGACAAAGTTCTTGGCGCTCTGCCGTGACGCCCGGGTTGAGGTGATTGAGTTCAAGACCAAGAACGCCGTCGGCGATGCCACGTTTCCGTTTCGCGGGCGACCCTGCCCGCGGGACTGGGTCACGGAAACGCGCGCGCTGTCGCGAGACGCCGGCATCGAGTTCGTCGCCTACTACAACGTCGGCCTGGATAACTGGATGGCGCGAGAGCACCCCGAGTGGCGCTGCCTCGATCCCCACGGGAAACCGGAGATCGCTTTTGGCGCGTTCAACTGGATGTGCATTCGCTCGCCGTGGCGCGACATGGTCATCGATGAACTCCACCAGGTGGAACAGGCGTTGAAACCGGACGG
>JBDTAT010000282.1:0-8393 GCA_039924505.1 Bryobacteraceae bacterium | reverse complement strand
GCCACGCACCCCAGCACCGCGAAAGTCTTGCCCTTCGCGTCCCGCTTGAACTGATCCAGGCGATGAAACACCTTCTGTTCGGCCTTGTCGCGAATGCTGCAGGTGTTATAGAGGACGAGGTCGGCCTCTTCCGGCGTTTCCACGCGCGCATACCCCTCGTTAATCAACGTTCCGACGACCTTCTCGGAATCGTGCGCGTTCATCTGGCAGCCAAAGGTCTCGATGTAAAACGTCTTCATGGAGGCTGTCCTCATTGTAGCCTGACGGAAACGGAGCGGGCGCACGGTGCGCGGCTATCCGGCGCAAACAGGCGTTCGCGACCTTCGGCGAAGTCGCGTGTTAGGATCTGGTATGAAGCGTCTCACCTTCCTCTCAACAATTTTCGCGCTCCTCGCGCTAGCCGCGCTGATCGCGGCCGGCGGTATGCGGATGGTGCATCCTAAGGTCGCCCAGGCCCAGTCGGGTTGCGCGGCGAACTCTTTGGCCGGTCCATTCAGCTACAACCTTTCCGGCTACTATTACGATAACCAAGGCAATTCGTACGGCTATGTCGACGGCGGAATTTTGACTCCCGATGGCAACGGCAATCTCAGTGGCATCGATACGTTGAGCGACGATGGCACAATCGCTCACCGGACCATTACCGGCACCTACACGATAACTCAGAACTGCAACGGTAACGCCAACGTTCATTACTCCGATGGCAGCACGTTCTCGCTGGACTTTTTCCTCTACAACGGTGGCAAGTCGATGAATCTGGTGGATGCCGACAATAACTTTATCGCCAACGGCACGGCAACCGCGCAGTAGCCGGTCCGCTCCGCTGCCGTGCGCTAACGCTTGCTGGACGCGATCAGACGTAACATCCGCTGGTGTTCGAGCGCGGTCATGCCGGTGACGCGCGCTCCGGGCGGCAGGGACTGAACCACGGTCGCGCCCAGCGACACTTTGGCTCCGTCTCCGATGTGCAGCAGGTTCGAGACGGTCGCGTTCGGCCCGATCCAGACGTCGTCGCCAACCGTCGTGTTTCCGTTGATCGCGGCGTTGTGGCCAACAAAGCACCGCTTGCCAATCTGCACGTTGTGCGAAACGAAAGCGCCGTTGCCGATGCGCGACCATTCGCCGATGACCGTCGATTGCCGGAATACCGCGCGCGCGACCACGGCGTTCGCGAAAATTTCCACCGCGTCTTGAATTACGACGCCTCCTCCATGTTCCATTTGTAGAATTTCATCTCTCTGGCGGGCCGACTGAAAACCCTCCGACCCGATCACGGCGCCGGCCCGGATATGCGCGCGCGCGCCGACAATGGTCTCGCGCCCGATGACGGCGTTCGCCTCAATGACGGTATCGGGACCGATCCGCACGTTGGTCTGCTCCACCCACGCGCGCGGGTGGATGTGCGCCGATGAATGAATTTCCGTGGCGAATGGCTCCCCGTAAAACTGCGTTTCCTTCACCAGAAACCGCTGTATGCGGAAGAATGCGATCCGCGGCTCGTCCGCCAATGCCAAGCCGCCGGCGTCCTTGAATGCGGGCCCCAGATCGGGAGAACATAGAACACAGCCGGCCCCATGCGCCTGCCGGACAGCGGCGACGAAACGTTGCGCCTCGCAGAATACCAATTTATTTTCCAGGTTGTCGAAAAGGAATCCGAGATTATCGAACTCGGCGTCACGCACAACCGTTGCGCCCAGGGCGGCCGGGATTTCAGAAAGCCTCATCTAACATCCTGCGGCGCGGCGAATACACTTCGGCGTTCCAGCACGTGTACCGGAGCCTCGGCGCACACCTTGGGATCGAGTTGGTCGAGCCACCGCCAACCTTCCTGAATAATGGTGGCCCGCAAAATATAATCGCCGGCCGCGCGGGGAGCGATGATGCGCATACGATAGACCGATTCCGTGCCGGGCCACGCGGGCGGATGGAGAATCGAGCGGAATCCGTGCTCCACCGCCATTTCGCCCGTGCCGCGGCGGAGCCATCGATACATCAGCAAACTCGGCCATGGCGCGGAGGTCGCAAGGGGGACCGCGCCGCGGTTACCAACCACCACCGGCGTCAGAAAGTGCTCGCCCATGCAGGCGGTTGCCGGCGCCTCGGCGAGCCGTAACGACAGCGCGGATTGCTCGTCAATCTGAATAGGCGCCGTCGGAGGGAACCGGTCGATCTCGTCTGGTGGTGGAGGTCCTTCGGCCAGCGTCTTCCGATAGAGCGCGACGTAGCGCTCCACCGCGCTCTCAAGCATCGCATCCCGGCCGATGAAGCCGCTGACCGCCCGCGCGTCCGCCGCGTTGTAGCGGAGAATTTCTTCCGCAATCAATTCCGGATCGAGCGCCCGGCGGAGGCAGCGAAAGCCGAAATTCCAGGGCCGCAGCTTCCTCACATTCGCGCTGGTGACCATCTCTCCCAGTCCGGTGGTGTCGCACAGCACCACGGCGCAGCCGACGGACATCGCCTCAATCGCGCAGCGGGCCTTCGCGAATACCAGGTCGTATCCGGGTAACAGCGCCTCCGGCGTAGCGCTCTGCCGTCCCACGCCGCTGCCGGCCGAATCGATGGCAATGCCCAGATCGCGGCAGGCCCGTTCCACCGGCTCCCTATGCGTGTCCTCGCCCGCATAATTGCTGAAGATCAAAGCCCGCCGCGGGCGCGCCGGAAGCGGCGGACGCGGGCGGAAACGCCGCATGTCGACGGCATTCAGGATTATGGACACGCGATGCGGATCCGCCCACGGCGCGTCGTCCATGCGCTCACGGCAAAACTCGTCCACCGCCACATACCGCCGGATAGCGCCATGCCGCGGCGGGGCGTCATACCAGGCGGCTCCACTGTGGATCACAAAAATAGCCGGCGTCCCCGGGAAGTGGCGCAACGCCGCCACCGTCTCCATGTGATGGTGACCGTGAATTACATCCGGCGGAGCCGGCGGATCTTCGAGCCGCGTCACCACCGGAATTCCTTCCGCCACCACCCCTGCCACGATGGATGGGAGCACTTGCGGTGCCCAGATCATGGGCGAATGTCCCGCTCGCGCCAGCCCGCGCGCCAAGTCCATGGCGACAATTTCCGTGCCGGTGCGGCAGAGGATTCCGACATTTGTAATCAGAATTCGCAGGGGCGGTCTGGGTGCATCACATTCGGTGGTGCGGCAAAATGGTTGGGTTCCGTTGCCATTATCCCGCAAAGCCGCGTGCGTGATAGCCTTACCAATTGCCCACAACTATCGCCGAACTGATGAAGGGCGCAAGCGGCTCCGGACTTGCCATTGCCGGTACGCGCCGCCGCGGGCTCACGTATGGCGCATTGCGTTCCCTGATCGGCCGGACGCACCGCCAGCTTGCCGCCCTGCGCATCCGGTCCGGCGACGCGTTGGCCGTTTCGCTCCCCAACGGTCCGGAGACCGCCGCACTCTTTCTCGCGCTGGCATCGTATTGCCGGGTGGCGCCGCTCAATCCTAATTACACTTCCCACGAGATCGCGTTCTCGTTGCGCGACGTGAATGCCCGCGCCATCATTACCAGCGTGGATGCAGCGGCGGCCATCGCAGCGGCTAAGGAATCGCGCGTAGCCCGAATCTGGCTTCGTCCGGCGCCGGGACTAACACCGGGAGCCTACGAATTAGAGGCGGTCGATGGTCCCATCGGCGATTCGTCCGATCCGCCGCCGCGTGGTCCGGACGATATCGCACTGCTGCTTCACACCTCTGGAACCACGGCCCGCCCGAAGCTCGTGCCCCTGACGCAGCGCAACTTGTGCCTGTCCGCGCGCGGCGTCGCCGGCGTGCTCCATTTGACGCCTGCGGATGGCTGCCTGCTGATCATGCCGCTCTTCCACATTCACGGCCTGGTGGCCGGACTTCTGGCCTCCATTTCCGCCGGCGCCGCCGTCTATTGCGCTCCAGGATTCAAAGCCACCAGTTTTTTTGGATGGCTTGACGACTCACGCGCCACCTGGTACACAGCCGTCCCCACCATGCACCAGACCATCCTGGCACGGGCGCGTCAAAACGGCGACGTTCTGGCGCGCCATTGCCTGCGTCTGATTCGCTCCTGCTCGTCGCCGCTCTATCCGGCCGTCTGGGAACAACTTGAATCGGTGTTCGGGGTGCCGCTCGTCAATGCGTACGGGATGACCGAGGCTGCGCATCAGATCGCGAGCGTCCGGTTGCCGGGCGGTTTGCACTTCCGCGCCACCGTCGGCTCTTCCGCCGGGCCCGAAATCGCCATCCTCAATTCTACTGGCGGCTTGGCTCTGCCCGGACAACCCGGCGAAGTGGTTTTGCGCGGCGAGCAACTGATGCCAGGCTATCTGCAACCTCCGGGCGCCAACGAAGCAGCTTTTACAAACGGCTGGTTTCGCACCGGCGACGAAGGCTATCTTCAAGCGGATGGAACGCTGACCTTGATCGGACGCCTGAAGGAGATGATTAACAGCGGCGGAGAAAAAATTTCTCCGTACGAAGTGGAGGAGGCGCTGCTGTCCCACCCCTCCGTCGCCCAAGCGGTTGCCTTCGCCGCCCCGCATCGCTTGTTGGGCGAAATCGTGGCCGCGGCCGTAGTTGTGAACGAAGGTTGCCGCCCCGCCGAGCGCGACCTCCTTGCCGCGTCGGCCCTTCGTCTGGCGCGCCACAAAATCCCGCGCCGGATTATTTTCCTCGACGAGATCCCCCGCGGCCCCACCGGCAAACTGCAACGGATCGGTCTGGCCGCCCGCCTCGGCATCCTTGGCGAGTGAATTCACATGAGCGCATAGGGTGCGGCGCGCACCGCCATCGGAGGCAGGAACGGTTTCCCACTGCATTCCGATGTGCGCGTGTTCCCGAGATGTCAAATTACCCAAAAACGGAGTTGCCGGCGGCCCCTTCGCCATTTCGGATGCTTATCCGCAAGTGAATCGAAGCGTATACTGATCTTATCTCGCAGATCTGCCGCGGTTACGGAAGAGGAACAATGAAACTTTGGATCGGAATGTGGTTCTCGGTTTCGGCTCTCCTGGCGGGAAATGCTTCGCGCGCCCGCATTCAGGACGCCGCCGCGAACGCGGTCGCCATCATTCAAAAGAGCCAAAAGAACTGGTACACGAAGGCGAGTTGTCTCTCCTGCCACCAGCAGGTGTTCCCGGCGTTCGCGTTCCGGGCGGCGCGCGAGCACGGCATCCCGGTTGACGAACCAGGCGCGCACGCCGCGGCCGCCGCTGCCTTCGGCTATTATTCCAACTTCGAGCGGGCGGTCGAGTACACGCACATCATCGATCCGCCGATGGACGACGGATACGGCCTGCTGGCCGCGAATGCGGCGGGATTGCGCCCCAGCATCGTCACGGCGGTGTACGCACACCTGCTCGCGGCCCGGCAGGAGGCGGATGGCCATTGGGAAACACTCGATAACCGGCCGCCGGAAGCTTATAGCCCGTTCACGGCGACCGCGATCGCCATGCACGCCGTTCAGCTTTACGCCCACTCAAGCCAGACGGCCGCAGCCGCGGCGCTGACCGCGCGGGCGCGAAACTGGCTCCTCTCGCACCAGCCTCGCGCCACCGAAGAGCGAGTGTATCAGTTGCTCGGCGCATCCTGGGCCGCCGCCGGCAGAGCCCCGATGGAGAAGATGGCAGACGCGCTGAAGGCGGCGCAGCACGCCGATGGCGGCTGGGGTTCGCTCGACGGCCGTTTGAGCGACGCTTACTCCACCGGCCAGGCGCTGCTCGCGCTCCGCGAAGCGGGCGGCGTTGCCATCGCCGATCCCGCATGGCGGCGGGGCATCGATTACTTGCTCGCCACTCAGGCCCCTGACGGTTCATGGCGCGTGCGCTCGCGCTTGCATCCGCCGGCGCCGGTGAGCCCGCCGTATTTCGAAACCGGTCATCCTTACGGACACGATCAGTTCATCTCCATGATGGGCGAGTGCGTCGCGGTGATGGCGCTGGCCGATGCGCTCGGACCCGCGAAGCCGGGTGCGCTGGTCCTCAAGGAAGCCGAACCCCACGGCATCGAGCCGTGGGCGGAAACGATGCTTTTCGGAAGCGTCGCGGATGTGAAGAAGCTTCTCGCGGGCGGATTCGATCCCAATTCCGCGACGAAGGCGGGCGGCCTTACGGCGCTGATGCTGGCCGCGCCGGATGTCGATAAGATGAAGCTGCTGATCGATCGTGGCGCGGACGCAGATGCGCGGTCGAAGAACCGGTACTCGGCTTTGTTGGTGGCGGCCCAATACCCGGGGTCCGCCGCGGCGATGAATCTGTTGCTCGATCACGGCGCAAAAGTGCGTCTGCCCCAGGGGCAGGGTGCGCCGATGTTCAATGCGTACCCGACGTTCCTCGCCGCGTTTTCGGGCAATTCACGCATTATTGCCCGCCTTCACCACGAAGGCGATCGACTGGACGACAAAATGAACGTCCTCGGCACGTTCCAGTTGACGCCCCTGTTGATGCTGGCGACCACACACCGGACCGGCGCCGTCCAGGCGCTGCTGGATGAAGGGGCCAAGGTGGACGAAGCCGACGACGACGGCATCACCAGCCTATCGTGGGCGGCGATCTCGAACCGCGTCGCCATGGCCCGGATGCTGATCGGGCGCGGGGCGGACGTGAATCATGTCGACAAGAAGGGGATGACGCCGCTGCTGTACGCGGCCTCGATCGATTTCGGCGATTCGGCGATGGTCGATCTGCTACTCAAGTCCGGCGCCCGGACGAACGTGCGCACGAAGGAGGGACAGACGGCGCTCGATCTGGCGCGCCAGTACAAGAACGTCCATCTACTGGCCAGCCTGGAGCGGCTGCGGGCATCCCAGTAGTCTGAGAAGCGTTCGAAGGCTGGGCAGCCGCATCGAAACTGCTCCCCCACACGCGGGCTTCCGCCCCGTTTCGATTTGACACGGGAGCGCCGGCTTCGCTAAGCTAACAGTTTGCGAAGCGCTGCACAGGAAAGGTCTGTCTTGATGAAAACCGAGTTTCCTTCCAAGGGCGAAATTGAGCGTCACTGGTGGGTGGTGGACGCCTCCGGCATGGTTCTGGGACGGCTAGCGTCCAAGGCCGCGATGCTCTTGATGGGCAAGCATAAACCCACCTACACGCCATTTTTGGATAGCGGAGATCATGTCGTCGTAATCAACGCCGCGAAAGTGAAGCTGACCGGCAACAAAGAAACCCAGAAAATTTACCGCCGCCACAGCGGGTATCCCGGCGGACTGAACGAACGCCAAGCCATGACGGTGCGCGCCACCCGTCCCGCGCGCATGATTGAGGAAGCCATCTCCGGCATGCTCCCCAAATCCAAGCTCGGCAAACAGATGTACCGGAAATTGAAAGTGTACGCCGGGGAAAAACATCCCCATCAGGCGCAGAAGCCGGACGCGCTGGCGGTTTAGCGCGCAACGAACCCCCACCGTATTGCCGGTATCGTTAAACGGCAACCATGCCGGCGTAGTACACTAGGAAAGTCGAGCGGTTCAGGAAAGAAAGAGGAATTTATTGGCAGCGTTAGTACAACATTTGGGAACCGGGCGGCGGAAACGGGCAGTGGCGCGCGTCACGCTGCGCTCCGGCAAGGGACAGATTACCGTAAACGGCCGCACGTTTGAAAATTATTTCGTGGCTGAAACCACACGCGCCGTAGTGAAGCAGCCGTTGCTCGCCACCGAAATGCAGGACCGGTTCGACGTCACTATTCTATCCGATGGCGGTGGCGTGAACGGACAGGCCGGTGCCGCCCGCCTGGGCATCGCCCGCGCCCTGATCGAGTTTAATTCCGAATTGCGCGGAAAGCTGAAATTGTTGGGCTTCCTCACGCGCGACGCACGCCAGCACGAGCGCAAGAAGTACGGACAGAAGGGCGCTCGCCGCCGGTTCCAGTTCTCCAAGAGATAGCCGTCCGGGCCGGATTGCGGCTTGGATCAAGCGCTCTTAACTATCTACCCGGCGGGGACTTCCCCCGCCTTTTCCCCGCCCACCACAGCGCGCAAATCTCGTCTTGGATCGCGCGCCCCCAGAACGCGGGTGTTTGTGTTGCCGACTCAATCAAGGAGGCAGTTTGCCGTCAATCAGCATGAAAGAATTGCTCGAAGCGGGCGTTCACTTCGGGCACCAGACCAAGCGCTGGAATCCAAAGATGAAAGAATACATCTTTGGCGAACGTAACGGTATCTACATCATCGATCTGCAGAAAACGCTGAAGCTGTTCAAGGACGCCATGCGGTTTGTCGGCGAAATGGCGGCCCAGGGCAAAACGGTTCTGTTCGTCGGCACCAAGCGGCAGGCGCAGGAGGCCATCTCGGAAGAGGCTACCCGCTGCAGCCAGTACTACGTCAACCAGCGGTGGTTGGGCGGCCTGCTCACCAACATGATGACCGTCCAGAAGTCCATCAAGCGCCTGAAGGAACTGGATGTGCTCGCCA
>JBDTAT010000281.1:0-3856 GCA_039924505.1 Bryobacteraceae bacterium | reverse complement strand
TACATTCCCGGAAAGAATCACATTTCCGAAATCGTCGACGTCTGGCAGGACGGCGACCCGACCGCGGCCGCGATCCTCGATTTCGTGCGGTAGCCGCGTGTATGCCGAATGGCATAGCTCGGTCACCGCCATTTTGCAGTAGCCGGGAAGGCGCAATGGTGGCCATTCTGAAGAAGAATGATCAACTCCGAAACGCCCAACCCCCCGCCGTCGATGGAGCCTCCCCCCACGGCCGGACCGCCGGTGAGACGCGGAGGTGAGCCGGCCAAGAGCCACTGGTGGATCTGGCTGCTGGTGTTCGCGGGCGTCGGCGTAGGCGTGTATCTGCTATTGCCGCGCATCACTCACGGCCAGACGAAAACCACCGCCAAGTCCGGACGATCGAAAGGCGCCGGCGGGACGATTCCCGTGGTAGGCGCGAAAGTGCGGAGCGGCAACCTCGGCATTTACCTGACGGGTCTCGGCACCGTGACGGCGTTCAACACCGTCACGGTGCGGAGCCGTGTGGATGGCGAACTGATCCGCGTGTACTATACCGAGGGCCAGTATGTGAAGCAAGGGGATCTGCTGGCGGAGATCGACCCGCGGCCGTTCCAGGTGCAGCTTGAGCTGGCTCAAGGGCAGATGGCGCGCGATCAGGCTCAGCTCAACAACGCGCGCGTGGATCTGGAACGGTACAAGGTTCTGTTTTCGCAAGATTCGATTCCGCAGCAGCAGCTCGCCACGCAGCAGGCGACGGTGCAGCAGGACGAGGGCGTCATCAAGGCGGACCAGGCGGCGATTGACAGCGCGAAACTGCAACTGACGTATTGCCACATCACCGCTCCGCTGACCGGCAGGATCGGGCTGCGCCTGGTGGATCAGGGCAACATTGTGCATGCGGCCGACACGACCGGACTGGTTGTGATCACGCAGTTGCAGCCGATCGCGGTGATCTTCAACATTTCCGAAGATAGTCTGCCGCAGGTGCGGAAGGCGATGCGGGGCGCGCACAGCCTGCCGGTAGAGGCGTGGGACCGCGATCTGAAGACGCGGCTGGCGCGCGGATCGCTACTGACCATCGACAACCAGATCGATCAGAGCACTGGAACGGTGCGGTTCAAGGGAGAATTTTCGAATGAGGATAATGCGCTGTTTCCGAATCAGTTCGTGAATGCGCGGCTGCTGGTGGACACGCTCCGGAACGCCGTGATCGCGCCGATGGCGGCGGTGCAGCGCGGTCCGGATGGCAGCTACATGTATGCAGTAAAGCCGAACAATACTGCCGAGGTGCGCAACGTCGGGATAGGTCCCATTGAGGGCGACGAAGCGGAGATCACCAGCGGCGTTTCCCCCGGGGACGTTGTTGTGATCGATGGAGTAGACAAGCTGCAGGCGGGATCGAAAGTATCCGTGCACCTGGCCAGCGCGGCTGCCGCGGTTGCTGCGCCGACTCCGGCGGATCGAGTGGCCGGAAGGCCCGGCGCAATCCGCAAGATATCTGTCCCGAAGGGACGTCAATGAGTCCGTCCCGCCCATTTATTCTGAGGCCGGTGGCGACGGCGTTGATTATGGCGGCCATTGTGCTGACCGGCGGAATTGCGTATAAGATGCTGCCGGTATCGGCGCTGCCGGAGGTCGATTACCCAACCATTCAGGTGCTGACGTTTTATCCCGGCGCGAGCCCCGATGTGATGGCCTCGTCGGTGACCGCGCCCCTGGAACGCCAGTTTGGCCAGGTGCCGGGGTTGAACCAGATGACGTCGATCAGCTCCGGCGGCTGCTCCATTGTCACGCTGCAATTTGTATTGGATTTGAACATCGACGTGGCGGAGCAGGAGGTGCAGGCGTCCATCAACGCCGCGGGAAATTTTCTGCCGCGGGATTTGCCGAACCCGCCGATTTACAGCAAGACAAACCCGGCGGACGCGCCGATTTTGACGCTCGCGCTGACGTCGAAGACGCTGCCGCTCTCGCAGGTGGAAGACTTCGCCGATACGCGGCTGGCGCAGAAGATTTCGCAGTTGTCGGGCGTGGGATTGGTGAGCATCAGTGGCGGACAGAAACCGGCCGTCCGGATTCAAGCCAATCCGACCGCTCTGTCCTCCTACGGCCTGAATCTGGAAGACGTGAGGGCCTCGATTGCGGCGGCTAACGTGAACGAAGCCAAGGGCAGCTTCGACGGCGCGCGCCAGTCCTACACCATCGGCGCCAACGACCAGCTTCTGTCCAGCGCGCAGTATAAGCCGCTGGTGATTGCGTACCGCAACGGCGCGCCGGTGCAGTTGTCCGACGTGGCCAGCGTTGTGGACAGCGCGGAGAACGTCAATCAAGCGGCGTGGATGAACACCTCGCCCGCGGTGATCGTCAACATCCAGCGCCAACCGGGCGCGAACATCATCGCGGTGGTGGACCGGGTGAAAGCTCTGATGCCGCAACTGCAATCGTCGCTGCCTTCCTCGATTGAAGTGAATACTCTCACCGACCTGACCACCACGATTCGCGCCTCGGTGAAGGACGTGGAGTTCGAGTTGATGCTGACCATCGGGTTGGTGGTGATGGTGATCTTCCTGTTCTTGCGGAATCTGGCGGCGACGGTAATTCCCAGCGTGGCCGTGCCGCTGTCGCTGGTGGGCACGTTCGGAGCCATGTATCTGCTGGGTTACAGCTTGAACAATCTCACGCTGATGGCGCTGACCATCTCGACCGGTTTCGTGGTGGACGACGCCATCGTGATGATCGAAAATATCGCCCGCTATATCGAGGCCGGCGACTCGCCCCTCGATGCGGCGCTGAAAGGCTCCGAGCAGATCGGCTTCACCATTCTGTCGTTGACCGTATCGCTGATCGCCGTATTGATTCCGCTGCTGTTCATGGGCGACATCGTCGGCCGCCTGTTCCGCGAGTTCGCGGTTACGCTAAGCGTAACGATTCTGGTTTCCGCGTTCGTCTCGCTTACTCTGACGCCGATGATGTGCTCGAAGCTGCTACGGCACACGCCGGAATCGGAACAGAGCCGTTGGTTCCGCGCCTCCGAGCACGCCTTTAATGCTGTGATTGCATTTTATGGAAGGACGCTGCGCTTCGTGCTGCGTTTCCAGGGCACTACGCTGCTGGTTGCGGTGGGCACGCTGGCGTTGACCATCGTGCTGTATATCGGCATTCCCAAGGGTTTTTTCCCGGTGCAGGACACCGGGGTCATCCAGGGCATTTCCGAGGCTTCGCAGAGCATCTCATTCGACGGCATGGCCGCGCGGCAACAGGCACTGGCCAGCGTCATTCTACAGGATCCCGCGGTCGCGAACCTGTCGTCGTTTATCGGTGTGGACGGAACCAACACCACGATGAACACCGGCCGGGTCTTAATCAATTTGAAGCCCATCGGAGTTAGAAGCGCGAATGCGAGCGATATCATCCGGAGGCTGCAGCCGGAGATCGCCAAGGTGGAAGGCATAACGCTGTTCATGCAGCCGGTGCAGGACTTGTCGGTGGAAGACCGCGTAAGCCGAACACAGTTTCAGTACAGCCTGGAGGATCCGGACTCCAAGGAGTTGGGTCTGTGGGTGCCGCGGTTTGTGGCCAAGCTGCAATCGTTGCCGCAATTGCGCGACGTAGCCAGCGATCAGCAAAATGGCGGACTGGAGGAGCGTCTCCTCATCGACCGGAACACGGCGTCGCGCTTCGGCATTACACCGCAGATGCTGGACGACACTCTCTACGACGCGTTCGGGCAGCGCCAGATCTCCATCATGTTCACGCAGTCGAATCAGTATCGCGTGGTGCTGGAGGCCAAGCCGGAATTCCAACGGAATCCGGGGGATCTCAGCACTATCTTCCTGCATTCGACGCTGGGCGGGCAGGTGCCGTTGAGCGCGTT
>JBDTAT010000280.1:0-7495 GCA_039924505.1 Bryobacteraceae bacterium | reverse complement strand
AGGTACAATCCAAACGCCGCCAGCAGCAGCGCCAGTGCGTCGGTGAAGTTGTGGCCGGCGTCGGAAATCAGCGCGAGACTATGCGCCCGCACGCCGGCGATCGCCTCCACTACGACGAACACCGCCGTGGCGATGAGTGACCACTTCAATACCCGCGCGTCGGACGCGTGGCGATGATGATGGTGCGCCACAATTATCCCGCTACTTCCAGCGTATCAAAACCGTGTCACTTCGGTGAAATTGAAGCCGCGCACTTTCATCCCGGGCGCCACCATATCGAACGCCTCTTCGCCGGAGGCGCGCACCGCCGCGGTCATCGCCTCGACGTTCGACAGCATCTCCACCAATCCTTGATTGAAACGGAAGTTCTTAACGCCCCCCGCGATGCGTCCGTCCTCAATCAGAAATGTGCCGTCGCGCGTCATGCCGGTCATAATCTTCTCGAAGGGATCCACCTCGCGGATGTACCACAGACGCGTCACCAGAATGCCGCGGCCGGTGGAGGCGATCAGATCGTCCAGCGTCGATTCGCCGCCCGCTATGACGATGTTCATGGGCGCTTCGCCATACTCGTTCGGCAGCGGAAATCCGTGGCCGGTGGGGGCGGCGCCGGCTTTGCGCGCGCTCGCCCGTGAATAGACCACCTCGCGTGGGGCGCCCGCCTCCACCAATCGGAGGCTGCGCCGCGCGATGCCCTCGCCGTCGAACGGCGGACCGGATTGCAGCGGATGCGCGACGTCGTCGTCGATGCGGATGTTCGCGCCGAACAGCGTTTCTCCCAGCCGCCCGGTGAGGAAGCTGCGCTGGTCGGCGAGCGCGGTCGCGCTGAAATCCCAAAACATCTGGCCCAGCAGATCGAGCACGGCGGCCGGTTCCAGAATCACCGTATATTTGCCGGCCTCTACTTCGCGTGGGGCCGCGGACGCTGCCGCCTTGCGCGATGCCGACCGCGCCAGCGCCGCGGGGTCCATCGCACCGAGCGCCGTTGCCGACGCCTTGGCCCAACCCGAGCTGTCGGCCGCCATGGCCGTAATCGAAAACCGCGCCAGCGTTTCGGCGTGATACACCGCGATGCCGCGCGAGTTGAACAGCGCCTCGACGCCCTGCCCCGTCGAATAAATCCCCGCCGCGGTCTGTCCGGCGGATTCGAGCAGCGCGATCGCCTCCGCGACGGCGTCCGCGCGAACGTCCGGCGAACAATCCGCGGTCGCCGCATCGAATCGATGGAGAGCCTCGACCGGTTCCGGTTCGGCCAAAGGCAGTAGTTCCGGATCGGGCTCAACCGCGCGCGCGATGGCGATCGCCTGCTCGACAATGCTCTCGATGGCGGCGTCATCCAGGCGATTGGTGGAGGCGCGCGCCGTGCGCTGGTCCACGATGACGCGCACCGAGACCTGCCGCGCCTGCTCGGCGACATTCTGGTGAATGGCGTTGTTGGCGAAGCGGGTCAGGGCGTCGGATTGCGCCGACACCATGGCTTCCACGTCCGCGACGCCACGAGCGCGGGCGGCGCGTTCCACCCGGCCGTGGATTTCAGCCGCTTGTTCCAGTGTGAGCAGCGGCGACTCCGCCGGCTTACGCTCCACGGTATCCTCCGCCAATCTTGATATCGTGAAACCGCGACGGGCTGGCCCCATGACCGGTGCCCATCACCTGCTCGGGCTGGCCCTTGCCGCAGTTCGGCACCCCCCACAATACCCAGTGATCGCGATTGGCGATGGCCGCGCACTTGTTCCAAAACTCGGTCGTGATGCCGCTGTAGGTCGGGTTCTTCAACATGCGGGTGCGCCGGCCGTTCTTCATCTCCCAGCCAATCTCGCAACCGAACTGGAAGTTGTAGCGCTTGTCGTCGATCGACCAGCTCTTGTTGGTCTCCATGTAGATGGCGTGCGGGGAATCGAACACCTCGTCGAGCGTCTGTTCACCGGGCAGCAGACTGACGTTGGTCATGCGGATCAGCGGAAGCCGCGCCCAGCTTGCGGCGCGCATGGTTCCGTTCGATCGCGCCTCGCCGATCTCGGCCGCCGTCTCGCGCGATGTCATGTACCCAACGAACTCACCATTACGGATGATGCCGTTCGACTGCGCCGGCACGCCTTCATCGTCGTAGGCAAACGTGCCGAGCCCGGGGCCATGCTCCATCCGCGCATCGCACACGGCGTTGACAATCTCCGAGCCGTAACGCAGATGGTTCAATTGATCGAGCGTGAGAAAACTCATGCCGGCATAGTTAGCCTCCGATCCGAGCACGCGATCGAGCTCAATGGGATGCCCGATCGATTCGTGAATTTGCAGTCCAAGCTGGCTGGAATCGAGGATCAGATCGAAAACGCCCTCCGGGCACTGGACCGCCGAGTGCAGCGCCACGGCCTCTTCGGCAACTCGCGGCGCGTGATCGAGCAGGCGCAGCTCGTCGATCAGCTCATATCCTTTTAATTGATGCTGCCCGCCGAACGAGTTCGGGTAGGAGCGCTTCTGAATCTCATCTTCGCGAAAGCTGTATGCGGCCATGCCGGAGCCGCTGGTGGTGCGCGTCTGGTCGATCACGCTTCCGGCCGAGGACGCGAAGATCTGCCGGGCGCGCGTGAACACCATCGAGGTTTCCGACAGCGTGACGCCGGAATTGCGCCGCAGCTCGGCGTCCACTTTGAGCAGCAGCCCGAGCTGCTCTTCGACGGCGACGGTGAACGGATCGACGCGGCAGGGCGACGTCCATTGGTCGCGATAGGCATCCTCGGGTGCAAGCGTCACGGCGCGTTTTTTCGCCTTCACGCCGGCGCGGGCGATGGCACACGCAAGTGTTGCGGCCGCTTCGATTCCTTCGCGCGTCAGGTTGTCGGTTGCGGCGAAACCCCAGCATCCATCGGCGATGACGCGCACGCCTAATCCTGTCGACTCGGATGCGGCGACGTGGCCGACGCGCCCGTTCTTGGTGGAGAGCAGCCGGTCGCGGCTGGAGATCAGGCGGACGTCGGCGTAGGCGACGCCGTGGCGCAGGGCGGCATCGAGAGCGTTGGCGGCAAGTTGCCTCATGCTTCAATTCTTGCGTAGCTTTCCGGTTCTTGCCAAACTGGGGTTTCGATGAGCATATTCTCCTGGCTGTTTTCCGATCCGCTGCCGGCGGGGGCCCCGGCGCCCGATTTCACGTTGCCCGACCAGGACGGCAAGGCCGTGACGCTCTCAACGTTGCGCGGCAAGAATGTGGTGCTGGTATTTTATCCGGGCGATGAAACCAGCGTTTGCCGCAAGCAACTCTGCGAGTTCCGCGACCGCTGGCCGGACGTGGAGAGGAAGAATACGATCGTTTTCGGGGTCAATCACGCCAGCGCGAAGAGCCACGCGGCGTTCCGCGCGCGCCGTAATTTTCCGTTTCCGCTGCTGGTGGATCGCGGCAAAAAAATCGCCGCGCTCTACAACGCCGGCGGTCCCATCGTGAAGCGGACGGTTTACCTGATCGATCCCGGCGGCGTAATCCGTTTCGCCCAGCGCGGAAAGCCGGCCCCGGAAGAAGCGCTGGCGGCCGCCGTTTAGCAACCGCCTGCCGGCGCGCGCGGCTCGGAATGGGCAGCGCTGGCATTCCGGGCCTGGGTGCCCTCTGGGCACGCGAGGGAGCGGTTGCGGATCGAAAGATGCAAACTCTCGCGTTCGAAGACCTAGCCGGTGGAGCGCATCAGGACGGTGGTGATGTTGTCGGGGCCGCCGGCGGCGCGGGCGGCGTCAACCAACGCGCCGCACTTCGATTCCAGATCGCCATCGGCTGCCAGCGCGCCCGCGATGGTCTCGTCGGAGATTACCCCATGCAGCCCGTCGCTGCAAATCAACACCTGCGTTCCGGCGCGCGGCTGCAGAGCGTAGGTGTGGATGCGCAACTGGGCGCTGACTCCGATCGCCATGGTGAGGACGTGGCGCATGGGATGAGTCTTCAGGCTCTCATCGTCGATGCCCAGGCGGCGGCCCACTTCATTGACCCACGTCTGATCCTCGGTGATGACGATCAACTGGCCGCTCTCGTACACGTAGGCGCGGCTGTCGCCGACACTCGCGATCAAAATCTCATTGCCGACTTCGAGCGCGCCGACCAGCGTGGTGCCCATGCCTTCCATGCTGGAATCGCTAGAAGCCGCCGCCATCACCCGGCGGTTGGCCTCTTCAAACGAGGCGACCAGCGTTTCGGCGGTGGGAGATCCGGAGTTGTGGACGATTTCCCATACGGTTTCCGCCGCGAGTTTGGAGGCGTGTTCGCCCGCCTGCGCGCCACCCATGCCGTCGGCCACGATATACAGGCCAAGCGCGGGCGCAAGCAGGTAGTAATCCTCATTATTGCTCCGGACGCATCCCGGGTCCGACAAACCGACCGCTTCCATCATGAGCTTATCGATTATACCCATTTCAACGAATGCGGCAAACCGCGGGAAAGGCCGGAGTTACTTATTTCCCGGATTGCAGAACGGCTTTCAATTGCCAGTAGGCGCTCTCTTCGTATTCGGTTTTCAAACGCTCCAGGCCGGCGGTCCCGGGATCGCGCGAGCCCGGACCGATTTTTTTGCCGCACAACTCCGCCAACTTTGCGGCTTGCGCATCGTTGGGATCGCGCTCCAGCGCCGCGCGGAAGCGGCCGGCCGCGGCGGGGAAATCGCCACGCTGCCAGAGCGCATAGCCGGCGTTGAATTGATAGACCGGATCGGCCGGATCGCCGTCGACAGCCTTCTTGAAGCTATCGAGCGCGCCCGGCAACCCGCTGCGCAATTGCGCGGCGCCGAGATCGTTATAGACCTCGTTCAAAGGCACCGCGTGAGCGACAACTTGAAACGACGCCACTGCGCCGGCGTAGTCGCCAAGATGGTAGCGCGACAAGCCGAGTAGAAAGTTAGCCTCGTGGTAGTGAGTATCGCCGTTGGAAACTTTTTCGAGCCACTGCGCGGCGCTTTGATAATCCTTGCGCGTATAAAACAGACGGCCCAACTGATAGTCCGGCTGGGAGAAGCGCGCGTCCAGCCGCGCGGCCTGAAGAAAGAAGACCTGTTGCTGCTCCGGGAAAGCAGCGAGCAAACCGCGCGTATAATTTTCGATGGCATCGACACGCACGGGCGGCCGGGCCTTGCGGAAGTCTTCTTCAGACGGCGCGGTCTTGGGAATGACGAACTGCAGCGATTGCCAGGCGAGATGAGTTTCGAGAAACGCGAGATCCTCAAGCGCGCCGATTTCGGGAAACTCCGGGCCTTCGCGCATGTGGCGGAGGTCGAGAATGTGCGCGGTGATTTTAAGCGAGCCGCGGCTGGGCGGCTTGGCATCGGGAGTGGGAGTGAGGCTGTACTCGCCATAAATCACGGTGCCGGCGTCGAGCGCGGTCCCAATCTTCACGACGGTGGCTCGCGTCAACAGCGCGTTCGGCCGGACAGAGAGACGCCGGTACGCTTCCTGGCGATCTTCGCGTTCCAGCACCACCAGTCCTTCGACAGCCATCGATTCCCGGATGGTCTCCGAGATACTTTCGCCGATCCAATCCAGGTTCTGCGAGTTGGTGAGATTGAAAAACGGGAGAACCAAGTAAGTATCGGCCCGGGCAGGGAGCATCGCGCCGAGCAACAAAACCGGCGCCAACAACCACTTCATCTATTCAGTGTAACGGAGGAGCCGGCGGGAAGTCCAAAAAAGCGCCGGGCAGGGGTGCGCGGAGCAAGCGCGGCGCGCGCTCCGGCCCGGCGAGGGAAGGTCATTCTTCAAACATGAGTTTGGTGTGCGTTCCGCCGATGTGGATTTCCGCGATGCGGTATTGGCCGTTTTCGGTGTGGTAGATCACCGACGTAGAACGGAATTTCCGGCCGTCGTTTTCCACTTTTACGTTCGCCTCGACGGAGGTCTTGCCGTCCTTGAGGGTGACCTTGCCGTTATCTACGCGCACCTGATATTCGCCCGCGCGGATCTGGGATCCGGCCACCACCGCGGGATGGGACAAAGTGACATGGTAGCTGCTGCCGGCGGCGCTGGCGACGGCTAGCGCGAATGTACCGAGACATAGTCCAAGCTTTTTGATCATCGTGATTCCTCGTGAAGTTTTTACGGCGTCCGCTCACTGCTGGATTCATGTATAGATACGAAGCCGGGGCGGAAGGGTTCCGATCCGGATGGAACGATCTTGTAAACAAATAGTGAATTTCAAACAGCCGGAGCACTAGATGCGAGCGGCTACCAGAAATGCTACGGGCGTTCTACGCGCGATTGTGATCACCGTGATTAACGCGCGAGCATCTCGGTGAGGACGCGGCCGACGGAGCCGCTGGGAATTTCGACTGCGAGCATGGTGGCGAGAGTGGGGGCGGCGTCGTTAACCGCAACCGTCTTATCGTAGCGGCCGGGTTTGACGCCGGGGCCATAGAACAACAGAGGCACGTGACTGTCGTAATCGAACGGCGTGCTATGGGAGGTTCCAGAGCCGCCGGCGGCCAGCCAGTACGGATCGAGAATTACAATGATGTCGCCGGAGCGGCGGACGTTGTAACCGCGCTCGACACGCGCGCCGACGATGTCGGGCTGCGCTTGGCCGCGATACAACTCAACGCCAGTGTACACGCGGAATACGTGCGGCTGCCGCAGGATGGCGTCCGCGGCTGTCTGCTGCACGACCGCGAGATCCAGATGCTTCTGGCCGATGAGATCGCGATTGAGATAGATGCCGCCTTCCGATCCGTTGAGAACCCAATTGCCGGCGCCGTATTTCTGCTCGAGAGCATCGGTGGCGGCCTTCACCAGCGCCGTCATGCTGAGGCGTCCGCCCGGCATCTTCCGTTTTTCGTTGACCTCCGGAATGGGCGCGACGCCGTGATCGGCGGTCATCGCGATGAGCGTGTTTCCGGGGCCGAGCCGGGCATCTAAATAAGCGAACAGCTTGCCGAGCAGGCGGTCGGTGCGGATCGACATATCCCGCACCTCAGGCGAATCCGGACCGAGGGCGTGGCCGACATAATCGTTGGCGGAGAAACTGACGGTAAGCAGATCCGTGCCAGCGTGCTTGCCGAGACCCTCGGCCGCGATGGCGCGTTCCGCGAATTGCTCGATCAACTCGTTGCCGAAGGGCGAACTTTCGAGCGACGCATACATTTTCGCGCCGGCGGTGGAGGAAATCGTGCGAAACAACGTCGCGGGAGCGGTGGTGGATTTCCATTCGACACCCGCGTATTTGGCGGCCACGTGCGATTGGTTGAATTCCTGGACCCAGGGCGGCAGTTGACCGAAGTAGTACGTGCTGCTGACGAAATTTCCGGACTTGCTGTCGAACCAGTACGCGCCGTCGGCCATGTGGCCCGAAGGCAAAATGGCGGCGCGGTCTTTGATGGAGATACCGATGACCTTGACCCCCTTGCCGGAAATTTTCAACTCATCGCCGAGAGTGGAAACCAACAGCCGGCGGGGCGAAGAGCCTTTGCCGTCGGCGCCAAGCAATACGGTGGAATCGTCCGAGACGCTGGTGACGACTTTGCCGGTTTCGCGATCGTAC
>JBDTAT010000279.1:0-6655 GCA_039924505.1 Bryobacteraceae bacterium | reverse complement strand
CCGGCCGTGGCCGCAAGCCGCGCAAACGGTGCGGCGCGCACCACCGCACGGATCAGCAATCCTCTTTCCGAGCCACGAGGCCGTAAGGGAGTCCGATCCGGAACGCATGGACGGAGAATCCGTACGCCGCGCTGGTATTCTTCTGGGCCGAGTTGGAGCGGCAAGTGCGGACTGAGGGGGGAAGTGAGCCGGGTCAGCGCGGCGGAGCCGGATGCCTACTTCCGCCGTGTCGCCGCAGAGTTGGGGTAATCGCTGGGCGCCGGAATCTCGAACAGACGTGGAGCGAACTGGCGTCCCGCCGGCGTCATCGAACGGCCCGATCGATGGGGCGGCTACCGCGTCCGTCCCGTGCGGATAAAATTCTGGCAGGGCCGTGAGAACCGGCTTCACGACCGCATTCTGTACCGGTTGGAAACGGGCGGCGCCTGGACCATCGAACGTCTGGCGCCGTAAATCCCTAGCCCAGCAGGTGCCGATAGGTCCGCAGTAAGAACCCGTCGGTCATGCCGGCGATGTAATCGCAGATAGTGCGGTAGAGCGGCTGATCGGCGGTTTCCAGGCGGTAGTTCTCCGGCAGTTGGTCCGGATGCGCGAGAAAAAAATCGAACAGATCCGCGATCTTCGCGGCGGAATCGCGGCGCTCCGCGGCGACGGATTCCGATAAATAGACGTAGCGGCGCAGCATCTCTTTAAGCTGCTCGTTGGTTTCGCGCGCCTCGGCCGGAAAGGCGACCAGCCGGCGCGGGAAGCGCCGCACCTCGTCGACATCGCCGACGCCCGCCGCTTCGGCCGCTAGAACCGTGCCTTCCATCAATGTGCCCACCAGCCAGTTCAGCAACGCGCGCACCACTTCGCTAAATTGAATACGCTCCGGCGCGCCCGGAAATTGCATTTCCACCGCTTCGTGCATGGCGGCAAAACGCGGCACTTGTTCGCGCAGCGCATCGATGGTGAGAAAGCCGGCCGACCAGGCGTCGTCGAGATCGGCGGTGTTGTACGCCACCTCGTCGCACACGTCGATCAATTGCGCTTCGAGCGGCGGGCGCAGGCCGGGCAGGAATTCATCCAGCTCCGGAATTTCGCCCGGCTCGAAATCGCGCGAGTGCTTCACCATGCCTTCGCGCACTTCGAACGTCAGATTCAGGCCGGGAAAGCGGGCATAGCGATGCTCGAACGTCTCGATGATGCGGAGGGCGTGAAGGTTGTGATCGAAGCGCTCGCCAAAACGCTGCATCTGCCGGTTCAATTCTTCCTCGCCGGCGTGCGCGAAAGGCGGATGGCCGATGTCGTGCGCCAACGCCAGCACTTCGGTGAAATCCTCGTTGAGCCCGAGCGCACGGGCGACCGTGCGGGCGATCTGCGAGACTTCAATCGAGTGAGTCAATCGATTGCGGAAATGATCGGAGACGCCGGCCGTGAAGACCTGCGTCTTGTTCTCCAGACGGCGGAAGGCGCGGGCGTGGACAACGCGGTCGCGGTCGCGTTGAAACTCGTTGCGGTACGGATGGGGCAGCTCCGGATAGCGCCGCCCGGAGACACGGCTCACCGGGAAGTTCAGATGCTCGAGGGGCGGACGCGTCACTTGGGCTGCGCGAGGCCGGCCAAGGCGCTGAGCGCGGCGCGGCTGATGGAACTGCGGGCGGTGCGAAGCGGCTCCAGCAACTTCCGCGCTTCCTCCGGACGGGTTGGCGCAAGCAGGCGCGCCAGCGCGATCGTCGCATCTTCCTTGGAAACAAAATCCGTCGGATGATCGATCACGGACCGGATCAACTTTTCGCCGTCCGCCAGCTTGCCCTGCCCGGCATAGATCCGGGCCAACGCCAGCTTGGCCATGGAGGCGTAATTGGAATAGCTGGAATTGGCGGCTTCCCCCAGATACTTCGCCGCATCCGCCAAGTTGCCCTTGTCCGCGGCATTTGTGCCGAGGTAATACGTGGCAATAGTCCCTTCTTCGGTGCCGGAATCCTGAACCGCAAGATTCGTAAACGCCTTCACCAGCGCCTGCTGCTTGGCCTGCTCAGTTGGAAAGCTGAGCATCGACGTGTTGCCGGGAGTTTGCGATGGACCGACGCTCGCATCCTGAATCCGCAGCGCGACGTGCAGCTCTTCCTGACGGACGGCGCGCGTATGATTACGGTAAAGATAGATGCCGCCGGCAATCACGACGATGGCGGCAACGATGGCGCCGTATAGAATAACCTGCTGGCGGTGCTCGGATACGTAGTCTACTGTGTGTTCGACTTCAAGCGCGAATTTGTCGCTTTTAAGTTCTTTTCGGGTCAGTCTATCCACTGGTGTTAAGACCTCGGAAGGGAAACTAAAAGTATAGCACGCTCCATGAAAACCAGCGTTTCCGTGGGGTCCTGCCGATTTTGTTATAATAAGTTGAAGCGCACAGGGCGCGGCTTGGCCGCGCTCCGTTGTGCGCGAGTGTCCGAAGAGAGGCGCAGCGCCGTATGGCAAACAAACCAGCATTTTCGCCGGGAGCCCAGGTGGAACACGGGAAATTTGGCCTGGGTTCCGTGATGTCCTGCAATGACGAACACATCGTGATCAAATTCGACGATCACGGCGAGAAGAAATTTGTGCTCGCGATTGTGCTGCCCTCGCTGAAGAAGAGCGACCGCACTCCGCCGGTCGAGAAGCGCCGCTCCGCCCGCAAAAAAGCCGTGCCCGTGACTGCGTAAGCGTCCACCGGCCACGGTATCCATGCGCTACGTGCTGATCGGACTCTGTGTGGCCAGTTGTGCTGTGTTCGCGCAACGGCGTCAAAGGGATTTCAGTCCGAACCCGTTGGCTCGCAACCCAGCAGCGGTCGCCGCCGGGCAAAAGTTGTTCACCAACGCATGCGGCGGCTGTCACGGAATGGCCGGAGAAGGCGCGCGCGGCCCGAATCTGGCGGATGGCGTCCGCATTCGGCGCTCCGGAGCCCGGCAGTTGTTCAATGTCGTGAAGCAAGGTGTTCCTGGTTCCGACATGCCGGCTTTCAATCTGCCCGACGAAAAAATCTGGCAGGTGCTGGCATTTGTTCAAAGCCTGAGCGCGCCGGCCATTGAAAATCCGGCGCCGGGCGATGCCGAGGCCGGGCGGCAATTGTTTTTCGGCAGCGCCGGCTGCGCGCACTGCCATGCGGTTCTAGGCCAAGGCGGCTTTTTAGGACCCGATCTTTCGAACGCCGGCGAGGCGCATTCGGTGAAGCAGCTTCGCCAGGCGCTGCTCGATACCAAGTCGCACTCTATCGCCGGATGGGAAGGCGCGACGGTGGTGACCACGCGGGGGGAAACCATCGCCGGGGTGGCGCGCAATCATACGAATTACTCCATCCAGCTTGTCGATGCCAAGGGCGATTTGCACCTGCTCACGATGGACCAGGTCCGCCATATCGCCTGGCACGATGGATCGATTATGCCGGCCGACTACGCGGCGCGATTGACGAAAGTTGAAATCGAAAACGTGCTCGCGTATTTGAGCCGCCGTGCGGTGCGGCCGGAAGCGCCCATTACGGCCGCGAACGCGCCGATGCAGGGGAGACCACCGGAATGACGCGATGCGCGGTGTTCGCTGTACTCCTTGCGCTGCCGCTGGCCGCGCAAGTCCGCTTCGAGGACATCCGCAAGGGCGAGGGCGCTAACTGGCTGACCTACTCGGGCGATTACGCCTCCCGGCGCCACAGCCCGCTGAAGCAGATCGACGTGTCGAACGCCGCGAATCTGACGGCGAAATGGACCTATCACGTCGAAGGTTCGCGGCGCCTGGAAACCACGCCGCTGGTTTACGACGGTGTGATGTACATCACCGGGACGAATGAAGTTCACGCCATCGATGCGCGCACCGGCCGCCGCATCTGGATTTATCACGACGACCAATCCCGGCATCAGGGCGTCAACCGCGGCGTCGCGCTGCTCGGGAATCGAGTGTTCTTCGTGACGTCGGACGCGCATCTGTTTGCGCTCGACCGGCGCACCGGAGGGGTGTTGTGGCAGACCGAATATGCGTCGGCAGACAAAGGCTATGGCGCCACACTGGCCCCGCTGGCGTTGAAGGATCGCGTGATCGTCGGGGTAGGGGGCGGCGACGGCGGCGTCCGCGGCTTCGTCTCCGCATTCTCGGCCGCCACCGGCGAACAATTGTGGCGGCATTGGACCATTCCGGCGCGTGGCGAGCCGGGATCTGAAAGCTGGGGAGATTTTCCCGCCGCCTATGCCGGCGCGGCGACGTGGATGACCGGCTCCTACGACCCGGAATTGAATTTACTCTATTGGCAAACCGGCAACCCATGGCCAGATCTTTACGGAAAACCGCGCACCGGCGATAATCTCTACACCGACTCGATTGTGGCGCTCGACGCCGATACCGGAAACATGAAGTGGTATTTCCAGTTCACGCCGCACGACACGCACGATTGGGACGCGCAATCGATTCCGGTGCTGGTGGATATGAATTACCAGGGACGGATGCGCAAGCTGCTGTTGCACCCGAACCGCAACGGATTTTTCTATGTGCTGGATCGGACGGACGGAAAATTTTTGAGCGCGACGCGCATGGCCGACAAAATGAATTGGGCGAGCGGCATCGATGCGAAAGGCCGGCCCGTCGTGATTCCGGATACGGACCCGACGCGGGCCGGCCGCTTGGTATGCCCCTCGAAGCGCGGCGCGGCGAACTGGATGTCGCCGTCGTTCGACCCTGCAACCGGACTGCTATTCGTTCCGATGTTCGAGCAGTGCGATGTCTACACGACCACCGAGACGGTGCCCGAACCGGGCAAGGGCCTGGACGGCGGCGGCGCCGATGAGTTGCCGTCCGACCCGGGCCAGGGTTTCCTGCGCGCCATCGATCCGAAAACCGGCGAACGGCGGTGGTCTTACGCCATGACCGGTCCGACGACGATGTGGGCCGGCGCGGTTTCAACCGCGGGCGGCGTGGTATTTTTCGGAGACGACGAAGGCCAGTTGATCGCAGTGGACGCGCGCACGGGCCGCACATTGTGGCACTACAACATGGGCCAGAATCTCACCGCGTCGCCGATCACGTTTAGCGTGGACGGCAAGCAATACGTCAGCATCGCCGCCGCCACCGACGTGTTCACATTCGGATTGTTTGACGGCGCAGCGAATTAGCGCGCACCGCTCCGTTGAAAAACCGGGGTCGGCCGGAAACCGCTCCCCGCGGTCACGGCTCGGAAGTCCCATTCCGCGCGGCGCGAAGGCGCCGATCTGGATTTGGCGGCAATGCGCCGGCGGTCGGCTCAAATCACGTCGGCGAAACTCTTGCGGAGCTTGTGGAAAAGGGCGTGGCCCAGCAGGCAGAAGACGACCGCGAGGAGCCACAGTTTCCACATTGGGTTGAACTGCGGGGCGTGACCCTCCAGCAGCACGTCGCGATAAGCCTGAACGAGAACGAAGAGCGGGTTTTTGCGCAGGATCGGAAGGGCGGCCTTGGGCAGGCCGGCATCGGAATAGCAGATGGGCGTGAGAAAGAACCAGAGCGTGAGGACGAAGCCCATGATCTGTCCGAGATCGCGGAGGAAGACGCCGAGCGCGGCGAGAAACCAGCAGAGGCCGACGGTGAACAGCAGTTGCGGGATGAGGATCGCCGGCAGCCACGCGACGGACAGCGGGAGACCGCCGCGCACGGCCAGAAGACCAACGATAAAGATAAGGATGGCGAACGATTCGGTCACCAGTCCCGAGATGACCGGATTTACGGGGAGCGTTGCGAGCGGAAAGACCAGCTTCTTGACGTAATTCCGGTATTCCAAAACGATGGTTGGGGCGCGGCCCACGGCTTCGCTGACGGCGAGCCAGGGCAGCATGCCGGCCAGAAAATAGAGGACGTATCCGGTGCGGCTGTGGTCCTTGCCGAAAGTGCTTTTCAGCACGACACCGAAGACGAAGAAATACGCGGCCATCAGGAGCAGCGGATTCAGGAAGGCCCAAAGGGCGTCGAAGACCGAGCCGCGATAACGGGAAAGAATATCGCGCCGCACCATGGAGCGAATCAGGCGCCGGTTGGTCCAGACGGTGCGAACAGGCTCGGTGAACGCCTTCGGAACATCGTCGAAAAAATTCCCCCAGCGCACGCGGGCGAGCGTGGTGAGGCGGACGCGCGTGAGATGGGCGGCGCCGTTTTCCACCTTCGCGTCCAGCAGCGCGAACGATTCCCCCGCGGCGTAGAGCCAGCCATGCACCGTATCGATGAGTGAAATGTAGATGCGGTACGGGCCATTTTCCGCAGGCAGCGTGACGAGGATGACGACGTCGGCGGAATCGCCGGGCGCGAGATCGCGCGCGAGCGGGGTCCAGTCGCCTTCCAGGATAAAGGTAGCGGTGGCGGGATCGTAGATCTGCCAGCCGAGCGACGGACCGCTGGCGCTCCGCCAGGTTTCGCGCGAGCGATTTTCCAGGCGGAAGCGGACGGAAAGACGCGGCGCGCCAGCCTCGGCGCTGGCTTCAAGACTGTGGTAGCGGGCGGTCATCTACGTGTACAACCAGTTAGGATATCGCTCACGAACCGGACCGGTTTTGCGTCCGACGGCGTAAATGCCGTCGCCCCGCAGTTCGGTGGACAGCAGGTAACGTTGCAGAAGATGGACGACCCAGGCGAGCTCCGGTTTCGGTTCTTCGAGGAAGGGACCGGTTTCAAGCAGCGTGAC
>JBDTAT010000278.1:0-3075 GCA_039924505.1 Bryobacteraceae bacterium | reverse complement strand
CCGGTAGTCGAGGCCGGCCTTAATGATATGGCGGCCGTGCTGCAGTGCGATGGACGGCTGCAAACTGATGGTGGTGGTGGGCGCGAGCCAGATGTTGCTTCCCGAGGAGCCCAGGCTCTGGTAATTGGACAAGGTGAAATATGGAAAGCGGCGCGGCTCCGGAAACTGGCTGACGAGCGACGCCGGCCAGCCGATCGCCGTCGCGTTGTAGCTGCCATAGTTGGGCGGCTGGTAATCCTGGAGCCAACGATTCACCGAGGCGCGCAGGTCGAGAGTGGACGAGGGGCTCAGAATGGTCACCGAATCGAACACGAAGGCGTTGTTGACCTTGTTGCCGTACCGCGGATCGGCGGCCATGCCGGGGAGTTCATTCGTGTCGTCGTGCAGGAGCTGATTGTTATACGCGTAGCGGGCGTACACGCGCTCCTTGTCGCCAAAATTCTGGTCCATCCGGGCGACGAAGTTATTGAAGAAATATTGGGTGAGGTCGTTGGGATTGAAATAGTTGTTCTGCCAGTTCACCGGCCCCGGCAAATTTACGTTGGGAAGAGGATAGAGGCCCGCGATTTTGGAGCCGACTGGATCGATGCGATCCATGGGGATAATGTTGGACGGAAATGCGTTCCGCACCCACTGCCCGTTCACGTTGTGGCCGGTGAGGGGATCGTAAATGGGCATTAGCTGCCCGGCGTTGTTGAACGTTTGTGAAAAGTCGCCGTTGCGCTGGGCGAGGGTCGGCACCGAGGAGACAGGACTGCGGGCGACGGTGTTCTGGAGGAATTTTTCGTAGGCTACGAAAAAGAAAGTGCGCTCCTTGCCGTTGTAGAGTTTCGGGACCAGGACGGGACCGCCGGCGGAGAAACCGAACTCGTCCAGCTTGTCGTAGCTGCGGGGCGAGCCGTTGGCATTGTTGGCGAACGAATTCGCGTCCAGGAACGCGCGCTTCATATATTCGTAACCGGAGCCATGGTAGGCGTTGGCGCCGCTTTTCAGGACGATGCTCATGACGCCGCCTCCATTGCGGCCGTATTGCGCGTCGTAGGCGCCGGTGATTACCTTGAACTCCGCGACGGCGTCCATGGGAGGAATGTAGGCGATGCTGTGGGAGGCTTGATAAATCATGTCGTTCGGCGCGCCGTCGAGGAGAAACTCCGCGCTCGGAGAAATGCTGCCGTTGATCGACCAGCCGGAGAGTCCGGAGTTGGAGAAGGGCTGAATGTTATAACTTTGCGCCTGCCAGACGACGCCGGGCGTTAAGGTCGCCATCAGGATGGGCACTTTCGCGAGGGTGGGCAATTGGCTGAGCTGGTTTTGCGTGACCACCATGCCGCGGTCGGCCTTCTCGGCGTCAAGCAGCGGCGCGCGCGCCGACACGGTGACGGTTTGCGTTTGCTCGCCCACTTGCAGAGGGACGTCGATGGTGGCGGCTTCGCCCGTGGTCAACTGGACGCCGTCGCGGGAGTAGGTGCGGAAACCGGGCATAGTGACGGCGAGATGGTATGTTCCGGGATTCACAAAAAGAAAACGGTACTGGCCGAGTTGGTTGGACTGCGCGGTGAAGACGACGCCGGTGTCGCGGTTCACCAAATGCAATTCGGCTCCGGCCATTGCCGATCCGGATGGATCGGTGACGGTGCCGCTGAGGGTGGCGCGGGTTTCCTGCGCCAGGGCGGGGATGGCGGAGAGACAGAAAACGGCGGTGGCCGCCAGTGCTGCCATGGCTTTGTATTTGGTGCGATTCATATTTGAGAACCTCTCAGTGGGGCTGATGCGAAACGGCTCCGTTACGGAGGGCGGCTCGGTACGCTCCGGCGAAACCGCTCCCTCGGGTCGCGGCTCGGTACGCTACAGCGAAACCGCTCCCTTACGGTCACGGCTCGGTACGGACGGTGAATTCTGGATTGCAAAACATTACACGGAGCGTTATATCCGCTGCTTGTGGTCCGTGTCAAGGAGCGCCGGGGTTGTAGTAGCATAGCGGAAATATGAAAGCTTCTCTTATCGTGCTGACGATCGTATTCACCGCCGCCGCGCAGGACACCGGTCCGCTGGCGGGTCTATCCACTTTGTCGGATGCGTCGTCGAAGCGGATTTCCAGTTGGGACCGCACCGGTGGAAATCACGATTCCATTCCGATTAAGGCGGGGCAAACGGTGACGCTCGCGGAGATCGACGGGCCGGGCGCGATCAAACATATCTGGGCGACCATCAGCTCTTCCAGCCGTTTTCATTTGCGTGAGCTGGTGCTGCGGATGTACTGGGACGGCGAGCGGGACCCGAGCGTGGAGGCGCCGATCGGCGATTTCTTCGGCGACGGTTTCGGCGAGTATCACAACTGGCACTCCCTGCCGCTGACGGTCCAAGGGAAGGCATTGAACTGTTACTTCGAAATGCCGTTCAGCAAGAAGGCGGTGATCACGGTTACCAACGATGGCGCGCAGGATGTGCGGAGCTTTTACTACCACGTGGATTATCAAAAGTACCCGGGCGCGCGGGCGGTGGAAGGCCAGGGACGCTTCCACGCGTTGTGGCATCGCGAACATCCGACGGTGGTCCAGACGGGCGACGTGAATCTAACAGGCAAGGACAATTATGTTTTTGTGGACGCCCAGGGGCGCGGACAGTTTGTTGGAGTCGTGCTCAGCGTGCAGGGCTATGCCACCGGATGGTGGGGTGAAGGAGACGATATGTTCTTCATCGACGGCGAGCGGTTCCCGCCGTCCATTCACGGCACGGGCCTGGAAGATTATTTCAACAACGGCTGGGGATTTCAAGAGGAATTCAATTATCCGTTCATCGGTTATTCACTAAAAGGCAACGGGGATTGGACCGGCCAGAACACCATGTACCGGTTTCACATTCCGGACCCCATCTATTTCAAGAAATCGTTGCGGGCGACGATTGAACACGGGCACGCCAATCACCGCGCCGACGATTATTCGAGCACCGCCTACTGGTATCAGACAGAACCGCACAAACCATTCCCGCCGTTGCCGCCGGTGATAGCGCGCATGCCGGACCAGCATTGGAAGATTGAAGTGTTGCCGGAAAATCTGCCGAATTAGCCAGGCTTAC
>JBDTAT010000277.1:0-5120 GCA_039924505.1 Bryobacteraceae bacterium | reverse complement strand
TCGCACGCCACATTCATTTGTGGCAATAGGCATTTGCGGCTATTGGCTGCCCCTGCGACAATAGATCCAGGCAACGATTGAATGGTCGTCTACGGGATCTACTATGCCCTTGCATTAAGCGCCGCGGGACTGCTGACCGGCTATTTGACCGGCTGGCCATACGGCGCGCCTCTCTACCTGCTCGCGGCGTTCTGCCTTTATTTCTTCCGCGATCCCAACCGCACGATTCCCCCGGGGCCGGTGGCGGTGTCGCCCGCCGACGGGAAAATCGTCGCCATCCGGCCGCTCGGCGCGGATTCCACGCGTATCAGCATTTTTCTGAACATCTTCGACGTTCACGTGAACCGCACTCCCATCGGCGGTGAGATCACCGCGGTCCGGTACCGGCGGGGCAAGTTCCTGGTGGCCAGCAAGGAAGCGGCGAGCTCCGAGAATGAGCAAAACACGGTGACCGTGGCGGGCGCGGGCACGCGCGTCGAGTTCAAGCAGATTGCCGGTCTGATTGCGCGGCGGATTGTGTTCTACAAGAAAGCCGGGGATCGCGTGGAAACCGGCGAGCGCATCGGATTGATCAAGTTCGGCTCGCGTGTGGATGTCTTCCTTGGGCCGGAGTGGGAAATCGCCGTGCAACCGGGCGCGCGCGTGCAGGCTGGATCGAGTATTCTGGCGCGCCGGAAGCTGGACACTGAATGCCCAAATTGAGTTTTAGCGAACGCCTGATCGACCCCAGCTCGCCGGACCGCCGGCCGCGGCGCGCCGCGTATGCGCTCCCAACCATGTTCACCGCCGGGAATGTGTTTCTCGGATTCGTCTCGCTGCTCCAGTCGTATCAGGGCGCGATTGATGCCTCGGCCGGCAGCCTGGGCTGGAACTCGCATTTCGAAGTGGCGGCGAAGACGATCGGGTGGGCGGTTTTTCTCGATGGTCTGGACGGGCGCATCGCGCGGATGACAAATACGGTGAGCGATTTCGGGCGCGAGATGGATTCCCTCGCCGACGTGATTACGTTCGGCATTGCTCCAGCCGTGCTGGCGTTTACGTGGGGAATGCAGTTTGTGCAGCCGCCGTTTGAAAATATTCCCCACGACACGCTGCTGCGGATTGGATATTTTGTATCGTTCTTATTTCTGCTGTGCGGCGCGGTCCGTTTGGCGCGATTCAACGTGCAGACGAATCCGGTTCCGAAGAATCCCGGACGGCCGGATCGTAAATATTTTGTCGGGCTTCCCATTCCGGCCGGCGCGGGAATGGTGGCCGCGGTCGCGTATGCGTCGGGCAGCGTGCCGCTGCAATGGTGGGTTCTCTCGCTGCTCTGGATGGCGCTGGTGGGGCTACTGTCGTTTCTCATGGTGAGCACGTGGCGGTATCCGAGCTTCAAGGGTCTCAATCTGTCGCGTCCCCGCTCGCCGCTGACAATTATTCTGGTCGCCAGTCTAATCTATCTGATCTGGAATTTTTCGCAGCCCGTGCTGCTGGCGTTGGGCATTGCCTACGTAGGATCCGGAATCGCGATCCGCCTGGGCGGAATCGTGAGGCGGCACTTCCGGCGTCCGCCGCCGCCTCCTCTCATGGAGCAACCAGTTGGCTAAATCCATCGAACCACCGGTGTTGGCGCTGGTCGGCGCGGAGACGTTGCTCGGCCGCGAGATCCGCGACGTGTTCGCGGACAGCACCCTGGCGCCCAAGATCCATTTGATCGCAGCCGCAGAAGCGGATTCCGGAATTATCACCGAACAGGCCGGCGAACCTGCCCTGGTTGAGACCCTCAGCGCCGAAGGAGTGGCGTCGGCGCGGGTGGTCTTCCTGGCGGGAACTCCCGCGGCCAGCGAAAAGGCCGCGAAGCTGGCGCCGCGCGGACGGCCGGTGTTGATCGATCTAGCGGGCGCGTTGGAGGACCGGCCGGAGGCGCGGCTGCGCGCGCCGGGCGTCGAGCCGGCGGCATTGAAGGGCGCCACCGCTCCGCTGCATGTGATCGCGCATCCGGCAGCGATCGCGTTGGCGATGTTTTTCGAGAGATTGAGCCAGCGGCACACGATTTCCAGATCGGTAGTGCATGTTTTCGAGCCGGCGAGCGAGCGCGGCCAGCAAGGGATCGACGAGCTGCATAAGCAAACTGTCAGCTTGCTTTCGTTCAAGCCGATTCCGAAAGGAATGTTCGACGCACAGGCGAGTTTCAATCTGTTGGCGCGGTATGGAACGGAAGCATCGGCTTCGCTGGAGGACATTGAAGCGCGAATTGAGCGCCACCTGGCAACTCTGCTGGCGCACTCCGGGCGCGCGCCGATGCCGTCGCTGCGGCTGGTGCAGGCGCCGGTGTTTCACGGCTATAGCTTTTCTCTCTGGGTGGAGTTCGAGAAAAATCCGGGTGTGCAGGCGCTCTCCGAGGCGCTCGCCTCGGCCGGGATCGAGGTGCGCGGAGGAGATGAAGAGCCGCCGACCAACGTTGGCGCGGCGGGCCAGAATGGGCTGACAGTCGGCGTGATTACGGCCGACCGGAACCAGCCGCGCGCATGCTGGTTCTGGATGGTCGCCGATAATCTGCGGCTGGCCGCGGAGAATGCGGTGGCCGTCGCCAAACAATTATTGTGATGATACGGGCGCTGTTCGTCTCCGCAATTTTGTGCCTGGCCGTCTCCTGCGGCTATCACATCTCGGGCCATGCCGATCTGGTCCCGAAAAGCATCCGCACGATTGCGATTCCGGCTTTCGGGAATCTGACGGTCCATTACAAACTGACGGACAAGCTGCCCGAGGCCGTTGCGCGCGAGTTCATCGCCCGCACGCGCTACAAAATTGTTACCGATCCGAATACCGCCGACGCGGTTCTGCGGGGCACGGTAATAAACTACGTGTCGTATCCGACAATTTTCGATCCCATCAGCAACCGCGCGGCCGCCGTGCAATTCGACGTCACGCTGCAGGCGAGTCTGGTAAACCGGCGGACTGGCGAGGTGATCTGGCAGCGGCCGTCTTTCGATATGAAAGAGCTGTACGAAATCAGCACCGACCCGCGCGCTTATTTCGATGAGAGCGGCGTGGCCATCGACCGGCTGTGCGGGGCGACGGCGCAAACCATCGTGAGCGCAATTCTGGAGAATTTCTGAAGGCCGCGGCCGCAGTGAAAGATGCGATGACGCCGGACGCCTTTCTCCGCCATCTGGAGCGCAACGGTCCACCGGCGGTGTGCCTGTTCGTAGGGGCGGAGGCCTATCAACGAGGAAAATGCCGGAAGGCACTGATCGCGGCTGCGCTGCCGCCGGAGGAGCGCGTGGACGGATTGATCCGGCACGATCTGGATCGGGTGAGCCTGGCCGGCGCCATTGACGATGCGCGCACGTTATCGTTGTTTTCGCCGCGGCGGCTGATTTGGATATCGAGTGTGGAAGTGGCGCTGCCGCGGGGCAGAGCGATCGCCGAGATGGACGACGAAGAAGCTCCCGATAAAAGCGGGGCGGCAATTCTAGCGGCGTACGTGCGCGATCCGTCGCCCGGAACCGTGCTGGTATTGGAGTCGAGCCGCTGGGAGTTCGACGGCGAGGACAAGGCGAAGCTGGAGCGGGTGCAGAAATTCTTCGCCGCCGTGCCTGTGCAAGTGGAGTTCCGGCCTTACAGCGTGGAGGCGTCGCGCGGATTGGTGCGCGAACTGGCGCGCGAGGCCGGTCTGAATATCGGCGTGGCGGAGATCGGACTGCTGGTAGAGGCTCTGGGCGGCGACGCGGGGCGTATCGCGATTGAGATCGAAAAACTGGGCTTGTACACCTCCGGGCGCAAAGTGACAGCCGAAGACATCGCCACGCTGGTGCCCAATGCGCGGGCGAACACGATTTTCAATCTGGTGTCGGCGCTGGGGCGCGGCGATCGCGCTCGTTCGCTCGATATTCTGGATACGCTGGTGCGCGATGGAGAGTATCTTCCGCTGGCGCTGACGTTTCTGGCAACCCAATTCAGGCTGGCGCTGGTGGCGCGCGAAGCGGGGCTGCGCACGCCGCAGCAGATTGCCGCGCACTTCTCGAAACTCGGAATCCGTATCTGGCCGGACCGCGCGCAGCAGGTGCAGCAGACGGTGACATCGTTTCCGCGCGAGAAGCTGGAAGTGGCGCTGAAGCGGGTCTTCGGAGCGGACCGCGCGCTACGGGAACCGCGGCCGGACGACCGCGTGGTGATGGAAGAGTTGATCCTCAGCTTGACCTGAAGGCGGGAGTGCGGGTGTTTCGATCGAGTCGCGGAAAGATTGTTCTTACCTATCTGGCGGCGCTGGCGGTGTTCGTAGGACTGAACGCGCTGCTGTTCCGCACCGGTCTCTACCGCTCCGCGATTGAGCCGGACTCCTATGCGGGGCAAGCCGAGACGCTGCACCGAATCGCATCCGGAGACGCGGCACCGTCGCAAGTGCTGGTGCTCGGCGACTCGCGCATTGCCGAGGGCTTCTCGGCGAAACTGGCGAACGCCCGCGACGCGTCCAGCGGCCTGGATTTCGTCAACGGCGCGATTCCGGCATCGACTCCGCGTTGCTGGTATTACATTTTGCGGGATCTGGACCCGGCCGCCACGAAATATCGCGCCGTGGTACTGGCAGTCGACGATTACAACGACGAAGATGGCGCCTGGGATTGGGCGGACCGGCTTTTGGATCTGCGGATTCTCGTGTTCCGGCTGCGCGTCGAAGATGTCTGGGACTTCGCGCGCTCATTCCACGGAGTCCGCGAGCGGTTCGAAGCGGCGCTCGGTGGATTGCTGCGTGGCGTCGTTTTGAAGGACGATGTGCAAGCTCTTCTGGCGCACCCGCGGGACCGCCTTGGACGTGTGGAACTATATAACCGGTCGGCGGCCGGCGCGCTGTACAACTATGAAGGGAATCCGCGCAGTCTTTCCGGGCTGGCGGTGAATTGGACGACGCATCGTATTGCATTCCCGGTCGGGCTCTCCGACGGACAAAAGGCGGAATTCCGCGCGGCGCTTTTCCGGGTGACGCTGCCGCAGAACGGAAGTTACGCGCGCTACCGGAAGCTGTGGCTGGGTCGCATCGTAGACCGGTACCGCAATTCGGGAACGCGCATCGTGTTTGTGCGGCTGCCGCGCGGCCCCGCGCCGCGGAACGCGGCTCCAGGCCGATTTGCGCG
>JBDTAT010000276.1:0-5614 GCA_039924505.1 Bryobacteraceae bacterium | reverse complement strand
CAATGGAACCGTCGCTTTGATCCACGCGCGCGGGATTTTTTCCGACGGTCTGCCATTTCACATTCCCGAAAGCGATCCGCTGCCGGAGCCGCGCGCGATCGCCGATTTATTTCCGCCGAATCGCGACACTCTGGCGGTGCTGCTCGCCATTCCTCCGCACAAGGCCGACGGTTTGAATTGCGGGACTGCCAAGCCGGATGGCGCGCCCGGTCCGCGCTATTCCGCCGAGGAGCGCCTGTTGCACGACGAAACCACCGGCCGCGACGAAAAGCCGGTGCAGTTGGCGCGCAAAAATATCCGGCTGCTGTTTGAAACCGAGCCGCCGGGCGATATGATCACGCTGCCCGTCGCGCGCGTGACGCGCGACGGCTCCGGCCATTTCGTCTTCGATCCGCTCTTCATTCCGCCGTGCGTGCGCATCGACGCCAGCGAACGGCTGATGATGCTGCTGCGGCGCCTGATAGAAATTCTGGAGGATAAAAGCGCGATGTTCTCCCGGGCGGGCAAGGGCGAGAAGCGCTCCTGGGCCGAGTTCTCGACGCGCGAGATTGCTAATTTCTGGCTGCTGCACACGGTCAATTCCGCGCTGGCCCCGCTCCGGCACCTCTATCTGACGCGGCGCGGCCACCCCGAGGACCTCTACCTGGAACTGTTGCGGCTGGGCGGCGCGCTATGCACGTTCGCGCTCGATTCCCATCCGCGCGAGCTGGCGCTCTACAACCACCTGCGTCTGGACGAGTGCTTCACGGCGCTCGACGACCACATCCGGCGCAACCTGGAGATCATCGTACCGACGCAGTACATCTCCATTCCATTGACCAAGCGCGCCGATTATTTTTACGAAGGTGCAGTCGCCGACCAGCGGTGTCTGGGCGCTTCGCGTTGGATTTTCGCCATCCGCTCGTCGGCCGGCGAGGTGGAAATAATCGGCAAGACGCCGCAGATTGTGAAGCTGTGCTCCAAGCAATTCGTGCCGCAGCTTGTCAAGCGCGCGCTGCCCGGCCTGCCGTTGACGCATCTTCCGGTTCCCCCGTCCGCCATTCCATCGCGGGTGGATTATCAGTATTTCAGCGTCAGTAAATCCGGTCCCTGTTGGGATCACCTCGTGCAATCCCGCCAAATCGGCCTGTACGTTCCGGGCGAGCTGGCCGACCCCACGGTGGAGTTGCTGGTGGTTCTGGAATCGTAGAGGAGGTTCAACGTGAGCACCCAACCGAATGCCGCGTCGCCCGTGTCCCGCAGGACGGAAAATCTCGCGCTCGCGTTCCAGGAGCTGATTACGGTAGGCGAACGTCTGCGCTCCAACCGCCAGCCGGTGTCCGATGCGCGAAGTTTCCGCGCGCAGATCTGGGAGGCAGTGCGGCAAGCCACCGAAGAGGGCCGCCGCCGCGGCTACTCGAACGAGGATGTGGAGTTGGCGAGCTTCGCCGTGATCGCATTCCTGGACGAGTCCATTCTGAATTTGCGGTCGGCTATTTTCGCCGATTGGCCGCGCCAGCCGCTACAGGAAGAGCGCTATGGCCACCACATCGCCGGCGAGATTTTCTTTCAGAATTTGCAGAAGCTGCTGGCGCGCGCCGATTCGCAGGATCTGGCGGATCTGCTGGAAATCTACCATCTGTGTCTGCTGCTGGGATTTGCGGGCCGCTACAGCATGGGCGGCCGCGGCGATTTGCGCGTTTTCCTGCAACAGACCGCGGAGAAAATTTACCGCATCCGCCGCCCCTCGCCCGCCATATCGCCCGAGGCCGGATTGCCAAACGAGCCGATCCCGCCGAGCGGCCGCGATCCGCTGGTGAAGGCGATTCTGGTGGGAGCGGTCGCGTGTTTCGTGCTAATGACCGGCTTGTTCGTCATCTTCGAAATTTTATTGCAGTCCGGAGCTTCCAGCCTCCGTAGCGCTACCGGAGTCTGAGGGGAGACGATCGCATGAAGATCCAATTGGGCGCCGGTCTTGCATTTCTTGGATTTATGGCGCTGGCCGTGGTGGGCGCGCGGATGCTCAACCTGCAGGGCCCGGACATGGTGCTGTTTCTCGGACTGCTGGGAGCGCTGGGCCTCGGCGCGGCCGTCTTCTTTGTATATTTCCAGACGAAATACCGCGCGCGCAAAGAAGGGGTAGCGCAGGGCGCGCCTGCCGATGGCGGTGGAGGAGAACTCGAAACGCTGCTGCGCGACGCGGGCGCGCGATTGGCCGCGTCCAAGATCGCCGGCGGCGCGAATCTCTCCGGTCTTCCGCTGGTGCTGGTGGTGGGCGACCGTGGCGCCGCTAAAACCAGCACTGTGCTGCAATCGGGCACGGAGCCGGAGCTGTTGGCCGGGTTGGTGTATCAGGAAAACACCGTCGCCGCCACGCGCACGGTCAACGCTTGGTTTGCCCGTGGCGTAGCGTTTCTGGAAGCGGGCGGGCAGCTTCTGGCCGACCCCGCCGCGTGGGGGCGTCTGGTGCGCCGGTTACAACCGGGGAAATTGAAATCCGTCGTTGGTAACCGCGGACAGTCGCCGCGCGCGGTGCTGGTTTGTTTCGATGGAGAGAGTTTTTTGCGTCAGGGCGCCAGTGAAGCGGTGCCCGCCGCGTCGCGCTACCTGCAAGCCCGGCTGGGAGAGATTTCGCAGATCCTCGGCATCAGCGTTCCGGTGTACGTTCTGTTCACGAAGATGGACCGCGTGCGGTTCTTCAGCGATTTTGTCCGCAATCTTTCGAACGAGGAAGTAGGCCAGGTGTTTGGCGTTACCCTGCCGATGCGCGCGCCGCGCTCCGGCGTTTATGCCGAGGAGGAGACGCAGCGCTTAACCGCAACTTTCAATAACCTGTTTTACTCGCTGTGCGACAAACGCCTGGACTACCTGCCACGCGAGACGGATCCGGAAAAACTGGCCGGCGCGTACGAATTTCCGCGCGAATTTCAAAAGCTGCGAACCGCCATCGTGCAACTGCTGGTGGACCTCGGGCGGCCCAGCCAACTGCGCGCCAGCCCGTTCCTGCGCGGATTCTATTTCTCGGGTGTTCGTCCCATCGTGGTCAGCGAAGCGGCCGTGGCTCCGGCGGCGGCGCCACAGGGCGCGCAGCAGGGAGGCGATCCGTTCGGCGGCGCGACGGGCATTTTCCGGGCCGGCAAACAACAGGAAAATCTGGCCCAGCAATCCATGGCGCAGCAACAAACCGGCGGCAGAAAAGTGCCGCAATGGTTGTTTCTCGGCCACCTGTTCAATGGGGTTCTGCTGCAGGACCGCGTCGCGATGGCGGCCAGCGGGTCCAGCGTAAAAGCCAGTTTTCTCCAGCGATTGTTGCTGGGCCTGGCGGCCTGCCTGTTCCTGCTCTACTCAGTCGCGTTGCTGGTGTCGTATCTCGGCAATCGCACGCTGGAACAAAAAGCGATTACGGCCGCGCACAATATCGGAGCGGCGGAAGCCGCGGGCACTGCGCTGCCATCGCAAGACTCTTTGCAGCGCCTGGAAACACTCCGGCAGTCCCTTGAGCAACTCACGGCTTACGAAAACGATGGCGCGCCGCTGCGGCTGCGGTGGGGCCTGTACTCCGGCAGCGCCATCTATCCCTCGGTGCGGCGCATCTACTACAACAAGTTCAACCAGCTTTTGTTTGCGTCAACCGAGGGCGGACTGCTTGCATACTTGCAGAGAGTCCCGGCCGCGCCCGGCCCGAGCGACGATTACGGTTACGCTTACAACACGCTGAAGGGCTATTTGTTGACGGCGTCGGAATTCAAGCGGTCGTCCGACAAGAGCCTGCAGCAATTCCTTGGGACGTTGCTGCTCGACCGTTGGAGCGCCGGCCGCGACGCCGAAATCGGCGGAGACCGCAAGAATCTGGCGAAGCTTCAGTTCGATTTTTACAGCCGCGATCTCGCCAACGGGAATCCATATTCCTCCGATAGCGATGCGGGTTCGGTCGACAAGACGCGCAAATATCTGGCGCAATTTTCGGGTGTCGAAAACGTCTACCAGGGGCTGCTGGCGGAGGCCGCGCGCGTGAAGCCGGCGGTCTCGTTCAATCAAGCGTTTCCCGGCACGGCCGACGTGGTCACCAGCACGCAACCGGTCCAGTTTGCCTTCACAAAGGACGGTTGGGATTTCATCCAGACGGCGATGAAGAAATCGAATGGCGGAGGCGAGCAGTGGGTTTTGGGGCCCTATACGCCAGCCGCGATCGATAAGGCCGGCCTTGCGCAAGGCGTGCTGGACCGCTATTCCCGCGATTACGTCAATCAATGGCGGACGGTGTTAAAAACCAGCCGCGTGAACGGATACGCCAACTTGCGCGACGCTGCCGCCAAGCTGAACAAGCTGACCGGGACGCAGACTCCGTTGCTGGCGCTGTTCTGGTGGGTATCGAAGAACACCGGAATCGGTCTTCCCAAGGTCGCGGATGCGTTCAAGCCGGTGTTTCAAGTGGTGCCTACTTCGGCGACCCAGCAATATATTGTCGCCACGAATCAGGGCTATGTCACTGCGCTGGCCAAGCTGCAGCAGACCATTGAGCAGGCCGCGGGAACGCCCAACGGTCCGGATCCGAACGCGGCCAACGCGACGCGCGACGACGCATCGGCCGCCAAACTATCCACCAAGCAGCTCTCGAACACGTTCCCCATCGATCCCGATGCGCACGTCGAGACCATCGCTGGAAATTTGCTGCTGGAGCCCATCACCAACGCCGAGGCATTGCTAAAAGGCATGGGCGCCGGCGACTTGAACGGCAAGGGCAAAGCGTTCTGCGCCGCATTCAGCGCGATGACGCGGAAGTTCCCGTTCAACGCGGCTTCAACCGAAGAGGCGACGCTTCAGGAATTGGGAGACCTGCTAAAGCCGAAGGAAGGCAAGCTGTGGACCTTCTACGACGGGTCGCTGAAAAACTTCCTGACGTGCCAGGGCGGGCAGTGTACCGCCAATCCGTCCAGCACCGTGGCGCTGAATCCTGGGTTCGTACACTTCTTCGGCCAGGCGGTTGCGTTTTCCCGCGCCCTCTATGGCGATAGCGGCGCGGAGCCAAACTTCAAATATTCGCTGCAGCCGAAAGTCTCCGACCTGGTGAGCGCTTTCGACATCCGCGTCAACGACCAATCTGCAACACTGGCCGGCGGACAGAAGCAATCCTATACATGGCCCGGCGCCGGCACGCGCGCGTTCCGGCTGACGTTGAAAGTCGCGGGCGGTTCGTCTCTCGAGGTGCAGACGTGGGACGGGCCGTGGTCGGTGTTCCACTTCTTCGCGGACGCCGATCACTTCATTCAGTCCGGATCCGCCTACATGTTCGTGTGGGTAGTAAAGTCGGGCCGGGGGAATTCACCGAGTATGATAAATGGGAAGCCGCTTACATATACGCTCGATCTGGACACCGGCGGTGCGCCGGCGATCTTCAGCAAGGATTTTCTGTCCGGGCTAAAATGTGTAGCCACCGTGGCCCGCTGAATTGTTCCGGGAACATTGAGGTCCCTTAGAGAATAACGTGGTCGATCCTAAACTCCAGCTTCCGGCGCGTATCGGCAAGTACGAACTGGTCGAATTCCTGGGCGGCGGGATGTCGCACGTCTACCGCGCGCAGGACACGGTTTTGGGACGCGCCGTCGTCATCAAGATCCTGACCGAGTCGGGCGTC
>JBDTAT010000275.1:0-6012 GCA_039924505.1 Bryobacteraceae bacterium | reverse complement strand
GTGATTCTCGACGGTGAAAATGCGTGGGAGTATTACGAGCGCAACGGACGCCCTTTTTTGCGCGACCTGTACCGGCGCATTACCGAAGACCCAGGGATGGAGGCGCTGACGGTCTCCGAAGCCTTGGAGCGCGTGGAGCCGCGGCGCATCGATCGCATTTTTCCCGGGTCGTGGATCAACGCGAACTTCGACGTGTGGATTGGCGCAGACGAAGACAATCGGGCGTGGGAGTATTTGCTCGAAGCCCGCAAGGCGTACGAGCGCGCGGTGGCGGACGGCCGCCGCGCCGCGCCGGACCTGAAATTAGCCTACGAAGAATTATTGATCGCCGAGGGCAGCGATTGGTGCTGGTGGTACGGTCCGGAGCACTCCTCCGATAATCGGGTGGAATTCGACCAACTCTACCGCGAGCATCTGGCAAATGTGTACCGGGCGCTCGCGCTGCCGGCGCCCGACGAGTTGTCGCGGCCGATTCTGTACCTTAAGCCGCAAGCGTTCAACCGGCCTCCGACCGCCGCGATCCGCGCGACGGTGGACGGCGAGGTGACATCTTACTTTGAGTGGCTGGGCGCAGGCAGTTATCGTGTGGATGCGCGGTCGGGCGCGATGCATGGGCAGCGGTTTCTGGTGCGCGACCTGCAATACGGCTGCGATGGCCAACGCATCTTCCTGCGCCTGGATTTCGAGGACGGCGCCGCGCGGGAGTTGGTTGGGGCCGAAGTACGATTGCGGTTCCGGGCGTTGGGCGATGGCGCGGGGGAGAGTTACGCGGCGCTGCGGCTGAAGGATGGAACTCCCGCCGTTGAGGAGTTGCGGCTGGCCCATGGAACCGCCGGCGTGGAAGCGTCGTTTCACAAGATTCTGGAAGTTGGAGTAACGTTGAGCGCGCTGGCGGTCGCGCCGCCGCGGCCGGTGGAGTTCCAGCTTTCGCTTTGGCGGGCGGGCCTGCCGGTGGACGCGCTGCCGTCGCAGGGGTGGTTGGAAATTCCCACCGCCGAGCCGCCCGGCTATTAGCGCCTGGGTTTCGAAGGAAGACGGGCAAAACGGAGCGTGTCGCGAAACAGTTCCTGGTTGTGCGGGTGGTGCGCGCCGCACCCTTGGCGCGCTATTTGCGGCTGGAATATTTGTTCAACGCGGCGAGGAATGCCGAGGCGCCGGCGGGAGGCGCTACGCCGCCCGTCAGGATCTCCCGATTGGTGACGGCGTGGCCGTATATCGCCCGATCGTCGCCGGAATCTTCACGCAGAGTGGCGCCGTCAAGCGCCAGGCCTGCGAACACCCCGCGCGAACGCGACCAGGTGAGAATCTGCGCGGTCATCATCGCGTCGGTTTGCGCCGAGGATGATCGCCCCACTGGACCGGCGGCCACCGAGGCGTCCGCTCCGAGCGTGAATTTGCTCGTCAGCAGCCGGTCCATTCCTCCCTTGTTCATCACGAGCATCACGACGTCGGTGGCCGAGCCGCCTGCCTGGAAGCCGAAGCTGCCGCCCTCGACGCGGACAGCCGCCGGCGCCGTCCAGCCTACGCCGCTCGATTGACGGCACGCGGCGAAGCCTTTGCCATATTTGCCGCCGAAGATGAATGCGCCTTTTTTCATGCCCGGCACAATCACTACACATTGCGCCTTACCGAGCAGCGTTTGCGGAATTCCGCTGTCGGGCGCGCCCATCATCTCGCCGGTGACATCGGCCGCGGCTTGCAGGCGCTTGGCGACATCGGACTGCGCCGCTCCGAGCATTCCAGCGGCGGCAACGACGGCGATTAACCACTTGCATATCATGTGTCCAAGAGTAGCAAACAGCGGCCTATACTCAAAAGATGATCAGAGCGATCGCCGGTCTGATGGCCATCCCGCTGGCGCTCGCGGCGCAACGCGGGGACTACGCTGCCGCGGAGCGCAAACTGAACGCCATCCAAATGCGCCGCGTACCGCCCGGAGTAACCGTCGTCTTTACTCCGGGCGAGATCAACGCGTGGGCGAGTGTGGAGGTCCCAAAAACCGTTCCACACGGGCTGCGGCAGCCTCAGGTCGTCCTCGGCGAGGGATGGGCCACCGGCTCCGCGCTCGTCGATTTTCTGAAACTGCGGCAGGCCAGGGGCGCTTCGATCAATTGGCTGATGAGCCGTCTGCTGGAGGGCGAGCGGCCGGTGAGCGTGACCGTGGATGTGCGCTCCGGTGGCGGCCGTGCAACCATCTACCTGCGCAGCGTGGAAATTTCCGGGGTCACGGTGGAGGGCGGAGTGCTCGATTTCCTGATTAAAACGTTCTTTCTGCCGCTGTATCCGCAAGCGAAAATCGGCGAGCCGTTTGAGATGGACGACAACATCGACCGGCTGGATGTGCGGCCGGATGGCGTGTTCGTGACGATTAAAAAATAGCGGCGCGCACCACCATCCGAAGCGGAAACGATTTCGCACCGCACTCCGTTTTGCGCGAGTTTCCGAGGAAATAGCGGGGCGGTCAGCCGCGCGTGCTGGCGGCGGGGATCTTGCGCACCAGGTCCGCCATCTCACCGCGATTTTCGCTCCCGATGGTCATGCAATCGACGCAATCGAGCGAGAGAACGAACTGCAGGCACTCGTCCGCTTTCGTGCGCAGGTCGCCCTGGCCGAGAACCTTCATGCCGATGACGCCCTTGCCCGCCTGCTTCATCTGCGTCAGCACGGCGGCGATGGTGGCCGGCGTGCCGTCCATGTGGGCCTGGCCGGGATTGATGCGCGCCAGATCCACCTCCACCCACGGCTCCGCCGCCGCGGTCTTCATGGCCGCCAAACTATGGCACGACGTGCCGTGAGTCCGCACGATACCTTTCATCTGTGCTTCTGAAATGACGTCCATCACCGGGCGGAGTTGGACGTTCCAATCGGCCGCTTCCATTTTGTGCATCAGCAGAATGTCGATATAGTCGGTGCCAAGCTCACGCCGGAAACGATCTAGATCGGATTTCATGCCTTCGGCCGTGGTGGTGTTCGACTTGGTCAGGATCGCGACTTTATCGCGTGGAACCGACTTGAGAGCTTCCTTGAGATACGGATGGCTGCCGTATTGATCGGCGGAGTCCCAGAACGTAATGCCCCGATCGTAGGCGGCGCGGAACAAGTCCGCCAAACCGTCCAAACCGAGTTTGGTTTGGTTGGAATGCTTGTTCCCACCGTGCGTGCCGGTGCCCATGGCGAGGCGGCTGACGGAGATTTTTTGCGGCCCAAGAGTGATACGGTCGCTGGCGTATTTTTTGGTTGTGCCCGCGAACAGTGGATAGGGAAACTTCTGCAAAGAAATAGCGCCGAGCACGCCTGCGCCGAGGAAATGCCGTCTATTCATAGGACCTCCCGCTGGTGAATAACGTAACATAAACCGGGGCCGGAAACATCCGCCGGCTCCAGCGATGCCGGCTCCCGCGGCACCGATCGAGTATCATGGACCGTTACGGCTCACCGGTTTCAGACGAGGGGAACATGAAATTTACCGCGATAGTTATGGCTGCATTCACGGCCTGCCCGGCCATGGCCTGGGGTCCGGAAGGGCACCGCATTGTCGCGCGAATCGCGGCGGCCAACCTCTCAACCAGGGCTCGCATGCAGGTGGCGTCGCTGCTGCTGTGCGATTCTGACCCGTCGTCGGTCGCCGAGGCGATGGCGAACGTTTCAAATTGGGCCGATACTATCGACAAGCGCAGCACGAACACCGGCTCGTGGCATTACATCGACATCGCGCTGACGGATACGCGCGCCGACGTGGCGAAGCGCTGCCCGAACCATGCTTGCATCTCGGAGAAAATTCCCGCGTTGCTCTTCAGCCTGAGGAGCGAGCACGTCGGCGATTGGAGCGTGGGGGATCAGCTCAAATTCATCATTCATTTGGTGGGCGATCTCCACGAGCCGCTCCACTGCGCCGACAATGCCGACCGTGGAGGAAATTGCGTGCAGACGCGCTCCTTCCACTCGAAGAATTTGCACCAGGCGTGGGATTTCGGGATGTTGGAGGAGATGAACTCGAGCGATGTAGCGCTGGCGTCCGATCTAATGCAGCATCTGAACCCGGCGTGGAAACGCGGTTCGGTGGACGACTGGACCTGGGAGTCGCACGAGGTCGCGGTAAAGAACGTCTACGGGCCATTGGGCAGCGTGATTCCGAAGGAGCCGCCGGAAATTCTGACGAGCTGCGAAGAAGCTCCTGCAGCGATCCAGGACCTGACGCTGCACCTCAGCCAGCGCTATTTGCACTTGAACGAGCCGGTAATTCGCGAGCAGCTCGCCAAGGCCGGCCTGCGGCTAGCGACTCTGTTAAACGCATTGTGGTCGTAGCCCGACTGGTCCGCCGGTTAGCCACGCCAAGCAATATCGGCCGGCCCCGGCGCGGCGAAGGCGTAGCGGAAACTGTTGCGGGCCAGCGCGGCCAGCTCGTTTTCCGTGAAGCCGAATTCGCGCGCGGCGATTTCGTATTCACCGGCGAGCGTGGTTTCAAATAGAGCCGGATCGTCGGTGCTGAGCACCAGCGGAACGCCGGCGTCGAAAAGCCGCCGCACCGGATGGGCGGCGAGCGATGCCACGGCCCCGGTCCGTACGTTGCTGGTAATACAAATCTCGAGCGGAATGTCTTTTTCGCGCAGATGGGCCATCAGCGCCGGGTCCTCAATGGCGCGGATGCCGTGTCCAATGCGCTCTGCGCCGATGGAGAGAGCGGCCCAGACACTCCGGGGGCCGGTGGTTTCGCCGGCGTGGCATGTCAAGCGCAGACCGCCATCGCGCGCGAAACGATAGACGTCCTCAAACCATTCGGCCGGGCCGCGGGCCTCATCGCCGCCGATGCCGAAAGCAATCACACCTTCCCCGGCACGTTCGCGCGCGAACTCGGCGACCTTCCGGGCCGGCTCCGCGCCGAACTGGCGCACCGCGTCTAGAATCCAGCGAACGGCAACGCGGGAGCGCGCCGCTTCGCGCACGATAGCGTCATACACCGGCGCAAAATTCTGCTGCTTCCACAGGACCACGCCGGCCGAGATCGTGATTTCGGCGTACCTCACGTTTTGGGACTCCAGGTGCTCCAGCAGCCGCCGCGTGATGAGCGCATATTCAACGGCCCCGTGCAAGCGTTTCGACACCCACACGTAGCTCCGCAGGAAGCCGGCGAAATCGTCGTAGTCGAGCGCCGCGGCGATTTCAGCCCCGGTTAGCGCCGGGTCCAATTCCTTCAGCGTAGCCGGCAGGACCGACCCTTCCAGGTGCAGGTGCAACTCGGCTTTGGGGACGTTCTGAGAAGCGCAAAGGGTGCGGCGCGCACCACTGTCCGAGGCAGGAACGGCTTCGCGCCGCACTCCGTTTTGCGCAAGTTCCTTAGATGATTTGTCCATCGACGGAAGCGTCTATTGTACCCGCATCGGGCGCGGCCGGCGAAATCTTGCCATAATAGCTCCGATGTTCGCAACGGTGGTCGATCCCGCGGAAGCGGATGCGCTTACAGGTGGTTATCACGGCGATGCATTCCGCATTTTAGGCCCGCATGTGGTGGCTCCGGACGCCAAGGGAGGCGCGCAATGGGAGGTCCGCGCGTATCTGCCGCAGGCCGCCGGCGTTGAAGTGCTATTGGACGGCGCGGCGGCCGCAATGAAGCCGGTCCATCCGCTGGGTCTGTACTCCGCCACGCTGCCGGGCGATCCCCATGCGTACCGGCTGCGTGTGCTGCGGAAAGACGGCGCCGCCGAAGAGATTGACGATCCGTACCGGTTCCCGCCCTTGCTCAGCGATTTCGATCTGCATCTGCACGGCGAGGGCACGCAGCATCGGAGCTATCTGACAATGGGCGCGCACCTGGTGGAGTGCGAAGGCGTGGCCGGCGTGCGCTTCGCCGTTTGGGCCCCGAACGCCGAAGTTGTCACCGTGGTGGGGGATTTTAACCAATGGGATGCGCGCCGCCATCCGATGCGGGCGCGCAACGGCGGCGTGTGGGAGCTTTTCATTCCCGGAATCGCGGCGGCCGCGGCGTACAAGTACAATGTGCGTTCGCGGGTGCGC
>JBDTAT010000274.1:0-7501 GCA_039924505.1 Bryobacteraceae bacterium | reverse complement strand
CGCAGGACTTCGTATGGCTGCTGCTGTATTCGCTGCTGGCGTCGTTCGGGCCGGAGCGCCGGCCGGTGGTGATCGCGGTGCTGGTGTCGCTGGCGCTGTTCCAGGTGCTGGAGTCGCGGATCGCATTTTTCACGAGCGGCAGCCGCGGCCGCATCACGGCCGTGCTGATCAAATTCGGGTTGAGCTACTGGCTGATTGGCGTGACGGACGGAATCGCGAGCAGCTACTACTGGATTCTGCTGTTGCCGGTGATGTCGGCGGCGATGACCTTGGGATTGACGGGAACGGTGGTATTCACGGTGTTGGCCGGAGCGGCGTATTTGTCGTTCCTGTTGTTTCTGACGGAGGGCGAATTCATTCCCTTGGACCAGGTGTGGCAGGTGACGCTGCGCGTATTGTTTTTTCCGGTGGTCGGATATCTGACGTACGAACTGGCGGAAGGGAATCGCGTGGAGGGGCAGCGGTATCAGGCGGCAGCGGTGCAATTGGAGGCGGCGAACCAGAGCCTGCGGGAGGCGGAGGCGGCGATGCGGCGGGCGGACCGGCTGGCGGCGCTGGGACAACTGACGGCCGGGCTGGCGCATGAGCTGCGGAATCCGCTGGGGACGATGAAGACGTCGGCGGAAATGCTGACGAAACAGGTGGCGGGGGAGAACGCGGTGGCGCGGGAGATGGCCGGCTATATTTCAACCGAAGTGGACCGGACGAATTCGCTGATCACGCGCTTTCTGGACTTTGCGCGCCCGACGCATCTGCGGCTGGCGGCAGCGGATCTGGGAGCAATTCTGGACCGCGCGATTGAGCAGCTTGGGCGCCACCGGCCGGCGTACGACGTGACGATTTATAAAAATTACGATCCGGAAATTGCGCCGTTTCCGCTGGATGCGGAGCTGATGGAGCGGGTGTTCTACAACCTGGTGTTGAATGCGGCGCAAGCCAGTCCGGCGAAGGGCGCAATTACGGTAAAGACGCGGGCGGTGGCGGGCGAGGTGGAGATTGCGGTGATCGACCGCGGCTGTGGAATCGAGCGGGCGCACCTGGAAAACATTTTCAATCCGTTTTTCACGACGAAATCCGATGGGGTTGGGCTGGGCCTCGCGATTGTTTCCAATATTGTTCACGAGCATGGCGGAAATTTAACGGTAGAGAGCGAGCCGGGACAGGGCAGCGTGTTTCGCGTGGTGCTGCCGGCCGGAAGCAAACTTGCATGAAGCAAACGATTCTGGTGGTGGAAGACGAAGAAAAACTGCGGCGGGTGGTGGAGTTGCAACTTTCAAGCGCGGGCTTCGACGTGCTGCAAGCGGGCACGGCCGAGGAAGGACTGAAGCTGGCCGAGCAGGCGAATTTGATTCTGACCGATTTGCGATTGCCGGGGATGGATGGGCTGGAACTGCTGGCGACCTTGCGGCGGCAGAATTCGCGGACGCCGGTGATTGTGATGACGGCGTTTGGAACCATCGAGAACGCGGTGGAGGCGATGAAGGCCGGCGCGGTGGATTTTCTGCCGAAGCCGTTTTCGCTGGATCATTTGATGGCGGTGGTGAATAAAGCCCTGGAAGTGCGGGCGTTGCGGGATGAGAACCAGCAATTGAAGGAGGCGCTGAACTGGCGCTTTGAGCTGGACAACATTGTAGGCCGGAGCGAGGCGATGCGGGAAATTTTTCTAACGGTGGAGCGCGTGGCGCCGACGCGGGCGACGGTGCTGCTGTGCGGGGAAAGCGGGGTGGGCAAGGATATGATTGCGCGCGCGATCCATCACCACTCACCGCGGAGAGACCGGCCGTTCGTGAAGATCAATTGCACGGCGATTCCGGAGAATTTAATGGAGAGCGAGTTATTCGGCTATGAGAAAGGCGCGTTCACCGGGGCGAATATCAGCAAGCCGGGGAAGTTCGAGCAGGCCGACACGGGGACCGTGTTTCTGGACGAAATCGGCGATGTGCCGCCGTCGATTCAGGTGAAGCTGCTGCGCGTTCTGCAGGAGCGGGAGTTTGAACGGCTGGGCAGCAACAAGACGCGGCACATCGACGTGCGCGTGCTGGCGGCGACGAATGTGGACCTGCGCGCGGCGCTGGAACAGGGACGGTTCCGCGAGGACTTGTACTACCGGTTGAACGTGCTGCCGGTAAATATTCCGCCGCTGCGCGAGCGCAAACAGGACATACCGTTTCTGGCGGAGCATTTCGTGCAGAAGCTGGCGAAGGACCTGGGCAGTCCGGCGGAATCGATCGGCGACGGCGGGATTCAGAAGCTGATGGGGTATCACTGGCCGGGCAATGTGCGGGAATTGGAGAACGTGATTGAGCGGAGCCTGGTGCTGTGTTCGGGGAAACGCCTGGAGGCGGAAGACATCAAGCTGGATACGGCGCCGCGGACGCGGGCTGGAGGGAACGATTCGTTTTTGCCGGAGGGCACGACGCTCGATGAGTACGAGCAGACGATCATCCGGGAGTCGCTGAAGCGGGCGAACGGGAACAAGAGCCAGGCGGCGCGGCTGCTGGGGTTGACGCGGAATGCGCTGCGGTACCGGTTGTCGCAGATGGGGATTGAGGAAGAGAAGAATGGCTGAAATTTTGCCGGCGATTTTTTTCGGCCACGGCAATCCGATGAATGCCGTGATGGACAACCGTTACACGCGGGGATGGCAGCGGATCGAGATGGAGATGGAGATGGCGAAGCCGAAGGCGATCCTGGCGATAATCGGCTCACTGGTTTGTGCCCGAAACGGGCGTGACGATTAGAACGGCGCCGCGGACGATCCACGATTTCGGCGGGTTTCCGCGCGAGTTGCACGAGGCGCAATATCCGGCTCCGGGCGATCCGGAACTCGCGCGCCGGGTGCAGAAGATGCTGGCGCCGCTGGAGGTGAAGCTCGACGACTCGTGGGGGATCGATCACGGGACGTGGTCGGTGCTTCGGCATGTGTATCCGGACGCCGATATCCCGGTGGTGCAACTGAGCATCGACGAATCGCAGCCGGCCGCATTTCATTTCGAGACCGGCAGAAGGCTGGCGCCATTGCGGGACGAAGGCGTCCTGATTGTGGGCAGCGGGAACCTGGTCCACAATTTGCATGCGTACGCATGGGGGCGGCACATGCCCGAGCCGTACGATTGGGCCGTTCACTTCGAGCAAGAGGCAAAGGGGATGATGCTGGCGGGCGAGTCCAAACCGCTGATCGAGTACGAGAGGCTGGGGAGCGAAGCGCTGCTCTCGATTCCGACACCCGATCACTACTTGCCGCTGCTGTATGCGATCGCCACCAGACAGGCGGGCGATGCGATTACGTTTCCGATCGAAGGCGTGGATGGGGGTTCTATCTCGATGTTGAGTGTGCAGGTGGGTGGCGGGCGATGACGGATCGGATTGAGCGGAATAAACGGAACGTGGTGGCGTTTTACGAGTTGATGTTCAACCAGTCGAAACCGGCCGAGGCGGTCGAGAAATATGTGGGCGACACTTATATTCAGCACAATCCAACGGTGAGCGATGGCGCGGCGCCGTTCATCGAGTATTTCGTGAAAATGGCGGCCGAGTATCCGGGGAAGCGCGCGGAGTTCAAGCGCGTAATCGCCGAAGGCGACTTGGTGGTACTGCATTGCCGGCAACACTGGCCAGGGGATCATGACTGGGCCGGCATGGATATTTTCCGTCTGGACGAACGCGGGAAAATTGTGGAGCACTGGGATGTGCTGCAAGTAGTGCCCGAAACATCGGCTAACGCGAATACGATGTTCTGAGCGGTACGCGCGCGGGATCGCCACGAAGTTGCGTTTGTTATCCTGGGCCTTTGGGGAAAGCGCGGGATTTTCCTAGCTATGTGCGGAATTGCTGGATACGCCGGAGAACCGGATCGGCCGCAGGCGGAGGCGCGCGTGCGGGTGATGGTGGCTGCACTGGCCCGGCGCGGGCCGGATGGCGAGGGGCTGGAAAGCTGGGATGGATGCGCGCTTGGGCACCGGCGACTGTCCATCTTCGACCTGAGCGCCGCGGGCCGGCAGCCGATGCTCTCCGACGACCGCTCGGTCGGCGTGGTCTTCAATGGCGCCATCTATAACTTTCTGGAGCTCCGCGCGGAGCTGGAAAACACCGGGTACCGTTTCCGGAGTCACACCGATACAGAAGTTCTGATCCACGGGTATCGCGAGTGGGGCATCGACCGGTTGGTGTTGCGGATGCGCGGGATGTTTGCCATCGCGATCTGGGACGACGCGCGGCGCAAGCTGTTTTTGTTGCGCGACCGGCTGGGCGTGAAGCCGCTGGTGTACGCGGTGAAAGACGGCGGAATCGGATTCGCGTCCACGGTGCGGGCACTGCGGGATGCCGGCCTCGCCGGTGGGATTGACGACCAGGCGATCGCGGAGTACCTGGAATTCGGCTATGTGACCGATGACCGGACCATTTACAGCGGCGTGTCGAAGTTGCCGGCAGCGACGATACTTGAATGGTCGGAGGGCGAGATCCGGACGCGCGAATACTGGACACCGGCGGCGGTGGACGAGAGGGCGCAGTGGAAGTTCGACGACGTGGTGGCGGAAGCCGAGAGATTATTTTTGCGCGCGGTGGAGCTGCGGCTGGAAGCGGACGTTCCGGTGGGCGCGCTGCTGAGCGGAGGGGTGGATTCGAGCCTGGTCTGCTGGGCCATTGCGAAGCTGGGCGGCGACGTGCAGGCGTTTACGATTGGCACGCCCGGCGACGCGTGGGATGAAACGGCGGACGCGCGGGCGACCGCCGCTCAATTGAAGATCGCGCATCGCGTGATTGAGGTGTCGCCCGAGGATGCGCCGGATGTGGACGAACTGGTGTCGGCGTATGGCGAGCCGTTTGCGTGCGCGTCGGCGCTGGGGATGCTGCGCGTGTCGCGCGCGGTGAAACCTTTCGCGACGGTGCTGTTGACGGGCGACGGCGGCGACGATGTGTTTTTGGGTTATCCCGAGCACAAGAATTTGTGGATGGCACAAAAGTTGGCGCGGAGCGTTCCGGGCGCATTAGCGAACGCGTGGCCCGCGCTGCGTCGCGCGATTCCACAGGCGGGGAGTCTGCGGCGGGGGACGCATTTTCTGGATTATGCGACCGGAGGTCTGGGCGCAGTGGCGCGGGTTCACGACGGTCTGCCATTTTATGAACGGAACGGCCTGCTGGGGGAGCGGTTGGCGGCGGCGACGGTGGAGCATCGGCGCATTCCGCTGTCGCATGAATCGGCGCGCAATCTGCTGGCGGAGTTTTTGGTGCATGACCGGCGGACGCGGTTCGTGGGCGAATATCTGACCAAGGTGGATGGCGGAACGATGTATTATGCGCTGGAAGCGCGGTCGCCATTTCTCGACCAGGAGTTGTGGAACTACGCGGCCGCGCTGCCCTATGAGATCCGGCTGCGAGGCGGCGTGCTGAAGGCGGTGCTGCGGGAGATGGCGCGGCGCAACATCGGCGAGCGGGTGGCGAGCGGACCGAAGCGCGGATTCGGGATACCGGTGCAGCGCTGGCTGGCGGGACGGTGGCGCGGCGGATTTGAGGATGCGCTGTCGGGTTCGGTGCTGGAGCGTGAGGGTTACATCCGGACCGGCGCGGCGAGAGCGGCGCTGCAGCGGGCATGCGGCCGGGGGGGAGCGCCGGTTCAGTTGTGGTATCTCTACGTGCTGGAGACGTGGCTTCGGCGGGAGCGGGCTGCCGCGGCAAAACCGATTGAAGTAGCCAGACCGCCGGTACCGCAGTGAAACCAATTCGCGTTTTGTTGATCGGACCGTCCCCCGACATTGTCGGCGGCCAGTCGGTGCAGGCCGCTCGCCTACTGGATCGTCTGGGCGCGGAGCCAACGCTTGAGATGCGGTTTCTTCCGATCAATCCGCGGCTGCCGGGCCCCTTCCGACGGCTGCAAAAAATCAAATATGTCCGGACCGCGGCGACCAGTCTGCTGTACGGAACGCGGCTGATGGGAGCGATATGGCGTTGCGATATTCTGCATATTTTCACGGCGGCCTATTTCTCTTTTCTACTTGCGCCGGCGCCCGCCATCCTGCTTGCCAAACTGCTCGGCAAGAAAACAATTCTCAATTACCGCGACGGGCAGGCCGAAGATCATCTGGCCAACTGGCGGACGGCCGTTCCGGTGATCAAGCTGGTGGACGCAGTGGTAACGCCGTCCGGATTTCTGGTGAAGGTCTTCGATAAATTTGGGTTGCGCGCGCGGTCTATCTTTAACGTCATCGATACTGGCCGATTCCGTTACCGGGAGCGCGCGCACCCGCGCCCTGTTTTTCTGCACAACCGCGGACACGAGCCGCTGTATAACGTAGAATGCACGCTGCGCGCTTTCGCGTTGATTCAAGAACGCTACCCTAATGCCAGGTTGACGGTGGTGCATGATGGACCGCTGCGCGGAAAGCTAGAGGTGCTGGCACGGGAGTTGCATCTGCGGAATGTTCAATTCACCGGCTACGTCTCGCAGCAACAAACCCCGGAGGTTTATGACGAGGCCGATATCTACCTCACGAGTCCTAATATCGACAACATGCCGGGATCGTTGCTGGAATGCTTCGCCGCAGGATTGCCGGTAATCGCCACGAAGGCTGGTGGAATTCCGTATATTCTGGAGGACGAACGCACGGGACTGCTGGTGGAGTGCAACGATCATCAGGCGATGGCGGAGCGCGCATTCCGTCTGATGGAGGAGGACGGTCTGGCGTTGAAGCTGACCCGGTACGCACGCGAGGAGTGCGGGAAGTATACGCCGGACGCGGTGGGGCGGGAATGGTTGGGGCTGTATCGGGAGCTACGCGGCGAATGATTTTGAAAGTCCGGCGGCTGCACGCGTCTTACAGTGTCACCATCAAGCTCGCTTCATTAACGAGCAGCGGACAACGGCTGTTGTAAATTCTCGCGTCAACCGGTTGTGAAAGCGCCGCAGTTTCCTAATGGGCACAAGTTCGAGAGATGCAAACTCGAGGGGGCTACCGGCCACCAACTGCTCGAACTTCGCTATGGTCATTTGGTTCAGACCGCCGGCCACCTCACCGAAGCGAGTTGCCCCGTCTGTCTTGAAGGTGGATCGCCAACGGATGAGCGCCTTTTCGCTAAACATCAGATGGGCCCACGGAAAAACTGAGAACAGGTGCCCGCCCAACGGATGATACCAGGTCGGCCCGAAACAAACGAGCACTTCTCCGCCAGGGCGCAAGAGCGTATTCATGCTACGCAAGATTGCCATTGGGTCGGCGAAATGCTCGAACGCGTCCAGAGAAACGACAAAATCCGCAAGTTCGTTCGTCGACGACGCGAAGAAACAAAAACTCTGAACCTCGGAAGTGGCTGCCTTCTGTCTAGCGACTTGGAGAACATCCTCGCGGATATCGATACCGATTACCCGCTTGGCCCCTTTCTGAGCCATTTCGACGGAATCTGCGCCTTCACCACACCCGAAGTCGATGACAACTTTCCCACTAATCTTAGTGAAGATCTCGTTCCCCATTAGAACCGTGAGTTTCGATTTCCCATCGTAAACGCG
>JBDTAT010000273.1:0-2707 GCA_039924505.1 Bryobacteraceae bacterium | reverse complement strand
GGCCAACCTGCAGATGAAAATCGACCCGCGCGTTCTGGTTTACATCCAGCCGGATTCCGGCGCGCTGTTCACTCTTAAAGCCGTTCGCGCGCGCTTCCAGGTTATACTCGCCCGTCGAAACGGAGGGAAACAGATAGTCTCCGCTGGCGCTGGTGACGGCGGAATGCGTCTCGTGAGTTTGTGTATTGACGATACGGACGGCGGCGCCGGCGACGCGGACGCCCGTGCTGTCAATCACAGATCCGGATACGGTGCCGGACGGCGCTTGCGCCAGCAGCGATGCGCCGGCCAACAGGAGAAATGAAACGTACAGCGGTGCGCGCCGCGCCGGTTGCGCGGTTACGCGAAAGTGAGTCATAGACAAATCCAAATATACCAAGCGGCGCCATGCTATTCTATTGTGCGGACGTGTTCAGCCGTCATCATCGCAAAGTCAAGCTGCTGTTTGGGCTTTCCGATGTCTTACTGACAGCCCTGGCCTTTGAGCTCGCCTACGAAACCAGAGTCAGGCTGAGCCTGGAGCACGTCTTTTTTCTTAGCGTCCCCGTACAAGCGCTGTTGCTGGTCGTCTCCGTGCTGGTTTGGGTGGCGGTCGGCTACTGGTTCGACGTTTATGAGCGGCTGGATTCGGCCCACACACGGGTGATTCTTCGCGATACCTTTCGTCAATCCGTGCTGGTTTCGGTTTCCGTCGTGGTATTGGAATATCTGGGCCGGATGGATTTGAGCCGTTCGTTTCTGGCCATCTTCGCCGTTTATAGCTGGATCATTCTGTGCCTGTTCCGCCTGAACGCGGGCAGCCTGGTGGGAGCGATCCGCCGTAAATTCGGAGCGCTGCATTACGTGATGGTGGTAGGGGTCGGCGAAAGCGCGCGGAGTCTGGGTCATGCCTTGGAGCAGTCGGGATCCTATGGGATTCGTCTGCTTGGATTCCTGTCCGACGATGTGGCGGACCCCGGCCATACGGTGAAACTCAGCCGGTCCTACGATGTGCGGCCGATCGGCGAGCTTCCAGCGTTGCTGCGCGGACAAGTGATCGACGAAATCATTTTTGCCGTCGGCAGCAGCCGTCTGGCCGAGCTGGAAGAAACATTTCTGCTATGCGATGAAGAAGGCGTGCGCACCCGCGTTGCGGTGGATTTCTTCCCGCACGTGAATAGCGAAGTCTATCTCGATCGCCTGGGGCGCGCGCCGTTGCTCACTTTCTCGGCCGCGCCCCACGACGAGATCCGGCTGCTTCTGAAGCGGATGACCGATGTCGCGCTGGCCGGCGCCGCGCTGGTATTACTCGCGCCCGCGATGGCGGTTATCGTGTTGCTGATCCGGGTGACATCGCCGGGGCCGGCCATTTTCCGCCAGCAGCGGTGCGGCCTGAACGGGCGCCGGTTTACGTTCTACAAATTCCGCTCCATGTGCGAAGGCGCCGAGGATCTGAAAGCGTCGCTGACGCACTTGAACGACCGGGAGACGGTATTCAAGATTCCGAACGACCCGCGCCTCACCCGGCTCGGCTGGTATCTGCGAAAATTTTCGATTGATGAATGGCCACAGCTCTGGAACGTGCTGAAAGGCGATATGTCGTTGGTGGGTCCGCGGCCGGCCGTGCCCGAGGAAGTGGGGCAGTACAAAGGTTGGCAACGCCGGCGGCTGCGGATGCGGCCGGGGCTGACGTGCCTGTGGGCGATTGCGGGCCGCGATGCGCTCGATTTTGAAACCTGGATGAAAATGGATATGCAGTATATCGACACGTGGTCGCTGGCGCTCGATTGGAAAATTATGCTCCGCACCATCCCGCGCGTCGTCATCGGGCGGGGAGCGCATTAACGATGCAGCTTGTCCCGACGCAAGAAGAGGTGGTCCGCCTGCTGCGCCAGACGGGGGGTATGCGCGACGGCCACTTCGCGGCGCCCAACGGACTGCACTCCAACGAATACTTGCAGGTAGCGCTGACGATGCGTTACTATCAGCACGCCAAGGTGTTGAGCGTGGGCCTCAGCCGGTTGCTGCGCGCGAATCCCGAAATCCGCGCGATGATTCCCCAACTCTCCATCGTCGCGCCGGCGACCGGCGGACTGCCGGTGGCCTACGGCGTTTGCGAAGCGCTGCAGGCGCATCAAGTCTATTGGGCGGAGAAACTGAATTTGGGCGAGCCGTTGCAGTTCCGCCAATATCTGGAGCAGGTGAAGGGAGAAAAAGTTTTGCTGGTGGACGACATTCTTCGTTCCGGAAGCAAGCTGGCGGAGATGAAAAGCCTGGTGGAGTCGAACGGCGCGCAGGTGGTTGGAATCGCGGTCATCGTCTACCAGCCTATGCCCGGCATCGTCGATTTCAGTCCGTTGCCGCTCTATTATCTGGCGAAGCTGGACGCCCATTATTCGGATGCCGCATCGTGTGAAATGTGCAAGCGCGGCGCGGCGGTTGAGAACATCCGGGTATGATGCGTTCGGCTCTATTGAAACTCGCACACAACGGAGCGCGTTGCCGCGCCCTGTGCGCTCTCCTCGTTCTCTGCGCATTGTCCGCAGGCTGTTTCGCCGCGACGCCCGGATTCCGCGTGGGGCTGGGGCGAGCGGATATCACGCCGGGCCGCCCCATCTGGATGGCCGGATACGCCAGCCGCAATCATCCGTCCGTTGGCGTTATCAGCCGGCTATCGGCCAAGGCGCTGGCGATTGAAGACGGAGAGCACCATCGCGTTGTGATCGTC
>JBDTAT010000272.1:0-2565 GCA_039924505.1 Bryobacteraceae bacterium | reverse complement strand
CAGCACCAGCGCCGCGGAATCGACTCCGGTTTTGACCTCACTCGGAATTTCCGCAGTCCAGGGGCGCCCCGGGTGCAACCGGACTGGCATTCTCAATTCCATGTTTCCGTCCTCTTTGAGAGGTTAGATGCAATTGGGTGGCCACTCGATTCGCGAACAATCTTAAGTTCGGCTAATTAGGGGCGGGATGAGACTTGCCCAGTACAAAAGGCGGCAGGCGGCGCGTGGCGAGCGTGTCATTTCGACTCCCGCTGTCGGCGTTTGCACACAGAAGCGGGCAGAACCTGCCCGGAAATCGTCAGCTTCCGGAAGCCGAATTTGTTTCGGCGCGATGACTGTGATGGGTCGGCCATAGCACGAGTAGGGCCGGCCGGAATGCGCCGCCGCGGCCGTAGCGATTTAGAGTGGCGGCACAGAGTTGAAGAACCCCGGCCACCGCCAGCCAGACCTGCCAATGCGAGAAGAGTCCACTCGGGCTCGCGAAGTTTCCGGTGAAGCGGAGGTCCGCCCCCAGGCGCCAGAAACCGAGCGCGCACGCCATCAAAGCGGCCGGTGTCAATAGCGATGCAAAGGCGCTTGCGAGGTTACGGTTTTTGCCGCCTTTGCGCCGGAATGATGGTCCCACGCGGAGTCGTATTCGCACCACCATGTGTAGTATAGTTTAACAACAATCCAAGCTGAAATGTTTCTCTTTCAATCCACGCGCACAACGGAGCGCTGCGCTCCCTGTGCGCTTTCTGAAAAACTCGCGCACTTGCGGAGCGCGGCGCGACCTGTGCGCTCTGCACTACTAGTACTGATCGTTCAAAACGGAAAGGACTTTAGGACTGTATCGCTATGCGTAAATTGAAGACCGCCATATTCGGAACCGGATTTATGGGAAAAGTTCATACGGAGGCCATCCGGCGTTTGGGAAATGTGGAAGTGGTGGGCGTGGCCGCGCACACGTTGCAAGAGGCGCAGGCCTTTGCCGACGCCGTGGGCATACCCCGCGCGACGGCGGATTATCGCACGCTGCTCGCGGATCCTGAAATCGACGCGGTCCACGTTTGTACGCCGAACGCGCTGCACTACCCCATCTCCAAAGCGGCGCTCGAAGCCGGCAAGAACGTGCTCTGTGAAAAGCCGCTGACCATGACCGCCGCGGACGCCGCGGACCTGGTGGCGCTGGCCGCCAAGACCCAGCTGGCCAATTGTGTGAATCACAATCTGCGGTTTTACCCGTTGGTGCAACAGATCCGTTCCATGATCGCGGCCGGCGAATTGGGCGAAATCCTGATTGTGCAAGGAACTTATTTCCAGGACTGGCTGCTCTACGACACGGATTGGAACTGGCGCGTTAATACGCCGGAGAACGGCAAGCTGCGCGCGATGGGCGATATCGGCTCGCATTGGATGGATATGATCCAGCACCTGACGGGCCTGAAGATCACCGCCCTTTGCGCCGACTTGCAGACATTTCACAAAACTCGCAAGCGGCCGAAAATGGCCGTCGAAACGTTCGCGGGCAAGAAGCTGCAGCCCTCCGACTACGAGCCGGTGGCGATTGACACGGATGACTTCGGAGCCGTCCTGTTGCATCTGGGCGATCGAGCCCGCGGCAATTTTTCCGTCAGCCAGATGTCGGCCGGCCGCAAGAACCGCTTCGAGTTTGAGATCTTCGGCTCCAAGTGCGGCGTGGCCTGGAATCAGGAGCGGCCCGACGAACTATGGATCGGCCAGCGCAACGCGCCGAATCAATTGATGGTGAAAGATCCGTCGCTGATGGAGGCGCGCGCGGCCGGATTCGCCGATCTGCCGGGCGGCCACAGCGAAGGTTACGACGACGCTCACAAGCAAATGTTCCGCCGCTTCTACCGCCGCGTCGCCGACCCAACCGCGCCGGTTGAATATCCGACGTTCGAGGACGGCCTGCTCGGCATGAAGTTGCTGGAGAAGGTGCTGGAGAGCGCCACTTCGCGCGCCTGGGTTACCGTGTAATTTCCGTACGCTCCGCACGGTGCTTTCGACTATTTGATCGAAGACTTCGAACAGGACGTCGAAACCTTTGGCTCGCTTCGTGCCGCCGAAAATCACTAGCGCACGTTGCGGTGCTTGCCGATGCTACCGGGAATCTTGGTATCGCGCCTGCGGCTATCCGCGTCCGCGATCTATGGCCAAATCCGCCAACTCGCCCATCCGGTCCACCAGCACGTCAGGAGGCTCGTCCGTGAACGTCTCCGGCTGAAAGCCGTACGTCACTCCGCAGGCGCGGATGCGGGCGTTACGCGCCGTGCGGATATCGACGGCGCTGTCGCCGACCATCATCGCCCGCTCGCGCAATACGCGGCTCTCAGTCAGCAACTTCTCGATGCCTACCGGATTCGGCTTCTTTTCGGGAAAACTGTTGCCGCCGTAAATCTGGAAAAAGTGCTCCGCCAAGCCAAGTCGGCCGATCATTTCCGTGCTGAAGCGCACGGGCTTGTTCGTTAATACACTCAGCTTCACGCCCGCCTCGCGCAGCCGGTCGAGCGCCTCTTGCACGCCGGGATACGGGCGCGTGAAATCCAGCATGTGATCGCGATA
>JBDTAT010000271.1:0-3760 GCA_039924505.1 Bryobacteraceae bacterium | reverse complement strand
CCTTCGGGGTTGGTGCTGGAGAATTAAATCGCGATTGACGGCTCACATCCGGAAATCGAACGCCAGGCTGGTAACGGCTTTCGAAGGATGGCCTCCACTGGTGAACGGCGTGAATTTCCACCGCTTCACGGCGTTGGCCGCGGCGCTGGTCAACAGCGCGTTGCCATTGAGCGTCTGCACCTTATCGACGCTTCCATCCTCGTCAATGTAGACGTCCACCACCACGCGACCGGTCAGGTGCATCTGTCGCGCCATTTGTGGATATTGCGGATCTACCTTGGAGACAATGGCTTTTTTTGCTTCGGCCTCCGAGAGGCGAACCGTATCGTTGCCAAACAGGGCGGCCGCGGCCAACAGCGCCATCCAGCCCATCCGGTTTAGACGCATAGTCGTGTTTCTCCTCAGGACGTTTAACGTAGTGCGCGTTCTAGTTCAACTTATCGGACTGCCGGAGACGAGTGTGAGGAAAAAACCGGCCACTTTGGCTAATTCCCCGCTGCCCCAGGACGATCTGATGGTGGGGGGGATTCCCACTTGGCGCAATTCTTGAGAGACCGGCGATTGGTCGTAAAAATGATGGGCGGGTTTGTCATCACGGCGGTGATCACGCTGATCGTGGGCTGGCTGGGTCTGCATGACGTCGGCGCGCAGAACGCGTCCATTGAATCCTTGTACCACCGGCAACTGGAGAGCGTTCTGGATCTGAAGCAGGCGCAGGTGGAACTCTTAAATGCTTTATCCGGCCAGAAGAATGCCCTGGTTTCCTATACGCCGGAACAGCGCCAGGCAAATTTGTCGGCGATGGCGGGCGCCACGTTGGCCTTCGAGCGGCTGCTCGGAAAACTGGAAGCCGGCGCGGTGAACCGGGAAGAGAAGGATATGGACTCCGCGATTGCGTCGCGCTGGCGTGAATTTCGCGAAATCAATTCTCAAATCGAGATGAAGCTGAAGTCCGACCAGGCCGACCAGGCGTTCCAGTTGTCGAACGGCGCCGGGTTCGAGAGGTTTCAAGCGACGGGTAAACAATTGGAGCAGGCCGTGGACTACCGCAAACGAGCCGCGGCGGCCGAGTACCAGAACTCGCTGGCGCGGAACCGGGAGGCGCGGATCTGGCTGTTGGGTCTCGCATTGGCCGGCGCGGTCATCGGACTGGCGCTCGGTTATTGGATCGCGAACATGGTGGTGCAGCCCATCCGGCGGATGATGGAGGGCTTTCAACGCGTGGAGAACGGCGACCTGACGGAGACGCTGGGCATCGATTCGCGCGACGAGATTGGCGTGCTGGCGGCCGCCTACGACAACGTGGTCACGCGTCTGCGGCAAGTAGTTACCGACGTGCAGGCCGCGGCCAACCGCGTGGGAGAGGCCGTCGCGAGCGTATCGCAGGCGGCCGCCGATTCCGTGTCGCAACCCGGCTCGGGGAACCTCCGGCGTCAGCCTTTTCGCGTAATGGCGCCGCATCGTACGACCATTGAAGCGACCGCCGCGTCCATGCAACAGATTACCGCCGCGTCGCAACAGAATGCTGCGTTGGCTTCCGAGGCGGCCGAGCAATTCGGCGCCGCACAACAGAGCGCGTCCAGCGGCCGGGTGGCCGTTTCGCAGATGGTGGAGGCGGTCACGCGCATCCACGAGAGCAGCCGCAAGATCTCGCAGATCGTCAACGTCATGGATGAGATCGCGTTCCAAACCAACCTGCTGGCCCTGAATGCCGCGGTGGAAGCGGCGCACGCGGGCGAGGATGGAAAAGGCTTTGCGGTGGTGGCGGCGGAGGTTCGCGCTCTGGCCCAGCGCAGCGCGGAAGCGGCGAAGGATATCGCGTCGCTGATTGAGGACTCGGTTTCGAAAGCCGCCACCGGAAAACAGCTTGCCGAGCGCTCGGGCGACGCGCTGGTTCAGATTGCCACCAGCGTCGAGCATGTCAGCGCGCTGGTAAACAACATCGCTACCAGCTCGCGGCAGCAGCGCGAGGCGATGCAGGAGGCTAGCTCGTCCATCGCCGCGATTGATCGTACCATGCGGCAAAACGCCGACGAGGTACACCGGTTGACCGAGGTCGTCTCGTTTTTTCAGGTAGTCTGAGGGAGTGATTCCAAAAGCCCGCAAGCCGCCAGACACGGCGCCAAACGAACCGCCGGCTTCGCGGACTTGGCCGGGTCTGGCGAGTCTATTCTCCGCGAACTCTCAGGAAGCGCAGAGCGGGGCCACCAAAGGTGATGAAAAACAATGCCTTTCTCCGCAAGCAGGCGCCTCGGAGCCGAGCCGCGACCGCAGGGAGCGGTTTCCGGCCGACCCCGGTTTTTCTACGGTGCGGCGCGCACCGCCATCGCGCGCAGGTTCCACGGAAGACGTACTGACAGCCTGGATCGCCCGGCAAGCGGCGCGCGGTTCCGGCCCGCGTGGCGCCGCTGGCCGCGCCATGATTCAGGGCATCGGCGACGATTGCGCAATCTACCGTCCCAGCGGCGCGCGCGAGGATCTTTTGTTTACCTCGGACTTCCTGATCGAAAACGTTCACTTCCGCCGGGCCACGCACCCGGCTGACGCAGTGGGCCACAAAGCGCTCGCGCGCGGGCTGAGCGACATTGCGGCGATGGGTGGCGAGCCGCGGTTCTGTCTACTGTCGCTTGCGTTGCCGCCGTGGACGGACGATGCGTGGGTGAAGCTTTTCTTCGATGGCTTCCTCCGGTTGGCGCGGCGCCATGGGACGACGCTCGCCGGCGGCGACTTGGCGCACGCCGGAAAACTTACGTGCGATGTGATGGTCTGCGGCGCTGTGCCGCGCGGGAAAGCTCTGCGGCGCGATGGCGCGCGCGCGGGCGACGTCCTCTACGTCTCGGGGCGCCTCGGCAAACCGTGGGAGACGCACTTGCGTCCGCGTCCGCGCCTCGACGTGGGACGAAAGCTGGCCGGAAAAGCCACGGCCGCGATGGATCTTAGCGATGGGCTGTCGCTCGATCTCCATCGTTTCGCCAAAGCTTCGGGTGTGACTGCGATCCTGGAGCATGTGCCAGTGGTGCGAGGTTCTTCGATCGAGCAGGCGCTCCACGGCGGAGAGGACTACGAGCTGTTGTTCACTCTGCCGTCCGGTGCGCCGGCGCCACGCGGCTCCATGCGCATTGGTGTAATCGCGAAAGGTTCGCCCGGCGAGGTGGTGTTTCAAGGTCGGCCGTTGCCGCCGGTGGGGTACGATCATTTTAGATGACTGCCGCGCCGATTCTCGACCTGATTGAAGCATTCCGCCGTTCGAAAACCATGTTCGCGGCGGTTTCGATGGGAGTGTTCGACCGCCTGAAAGACGGCCCGGCGGAAGCGGGCGCATTGGGCGGCAACGCGGGCGCGATGGAGCGTTTGCTCGACGCCTGCGTGGGTCTGGAGCTGCTCGAAAAGCGCGGCCGCGAGTACCGGAACACCCCGCTCGCCGAAAAATATCTCTGCCGCACCAGCCCGGACTCGCTCTACGGATACATTTTATATTCCAATAACGCGCTCTACCCGATGTGGGGCCATCTGGAGGACGCTGTGCGCGAAGGCGCGCACCGCTGGAGGCAAACGTTTGGCGGGGATGGGCCGCTGTTTTCACGCTTCTTCAATACGCCCGAGGCAACGCGCGATTTTCTGATGGGTATGCATGGTTTCGGACAGCTCTCATCGCCCTCCGTGGTGGCGGCATTCGATTTGAGCCGCTTTACGCGGCTGGTCGATCTGGGCGGCGCCACAGGTCATCTGGCGCTGGCGGCGGTCGAACGCTATCCGCACA
>JBDTAT010000270.1:0-3335 GCA_039924505.1 Bryobacteraceae bacterium | reverse complement strand
GACACTGCCCGGAATGCGCCTCCAGGTTGCGCCGGGCGATTTATTTGAGATCGCCTGCGCATTTTGCTTCGCGGCGCATATCGTGGTGCTCGGCCATTTCGCCGGGCGGGTCAGCTTCACGCGGCTCAGCCTGTACCAAATCGCGACTGCGGCGCTGCTTGGCGCCGGCACTTTCTGGTGGGTGGAAACGCCGCGGATTCGATGGACGCCCACGGTTCTATTCGCGCTCGCGGTCACCGGCCTGCTTGCCACCGCGCTGGCATTCGCCGTCCAGACCTGGGCGCAGCAGCACACCTCGCCTACACACACGGCGCTGGTCTTCGCCTTGGAGCCGGTGTTCGCCTGGCTTACCGCGTTCGCCGCCACCGGTGAGATCCTATCGCGCCAGGCGGCGATCGGCGCGGCGCTGATTCTGGCGGGCATTCTGTTGGTTGAAATGAAACCGGTTCACACCGGGCGGAATCAACCGGCCTAGGTCTTCGACCCCGGGATTCGGCGCGTGTCGGACAACCGCTTGCTGACGCGCGCGGCCCGGAACGGGCCTTCCGGGCCTGGGTGCCCGCTGGGCACGCGAGGGAGGCTCCATGGGATAAGAGCGGTGCGCGCCGCTCCCTTTGCGCTTTACCGCGGCGGTCTCACCGGCGAGAGCGGCTCCGCGCGCTCATCGGCCATTCCGAGAACGCGCTCCAGTTCCTGGTCCTGCACGGGCTTGGCCAGCAGCAGACCGCCGCCGTCCAGGAAGGAGCGGGAAAGATCGGCGTCGTAGCCATCGGTCAGCAACACTAAGGCGCCCGCCTCCGGACGAATGCGCTCGAAAAATTCCACCCAGTTCAGCCCCGGCAGCCGGACGGAAGAAAACACAATGTCGAAACGCAGGCGCTGCGCCATCTCCACGCCTTCTTCGGCGCTGGCAATGGGAACCACGCGGTGACCCCACTCGCCGAGCGCCGCGACCAATTGGCGCTGCACGCCTGCGTCGGGTTCGACGACCAGAACCGTCATCTGGCGCCGGCTTTTTTTCCGGTCCACGCGCACCTTGGAGGCGGGTTCCCGGTCTCGCGCCAGCGGCAGTTCCACTTGAAACTGGCACCGCGCAGCGGTAAGGCGTAGAAACCGGATCTCTCCGCCGTAACTCTGCACGATGCCGCGGCACACGTCGAGGCCTCTGCCGTGGAATCCCGGTTGCGCTTCGGCTGGCCGGTCGGGACTTAACGGATCGGAGACGGGCGGCGCGGCTCCGTGCGGCTCCCAGAGGCGCGTTGCATAGCCGATTTCGACCAAAACCCGGTTCGCGAGAATACCGCTCGACACCGAGATGATTTTTTGCGGCGCCTCGGCCACGGATTGCTCGGCATGCACCAACAGATTGAGGAACACCTCCTCCATCTGCCCTTGCGCGCCCAATACGTAAATCGGCTCGTGCGCCAGGCGGTTTTCCACCTTGACGCCGGCCGTTTCCCACTCGCTCCCGCGAAAGCGGAGCAGACCGGCCAGCAGATCGTTGATCTCCACCAGTTTCCCGTCGGAAACGCCGGCGCGGCCGAACGATACCAGGCGCGTTACGATGTCGGCGGCGCGCTGCGACTCGGCGGCCAGCACCCTCAGGTCGCGCTCACCGGATTCCGAGCTGCGCGTCAGCAGCGCGCCCGCCAACTTGCGGATGGATTCCAGCGGCGCGCGCAATTCGTTGGCGACGCCCGAGATCAACTGTCCGGTGGCGGCCAGTTTCTCGCTGCGGAACAGTTGTTCGCGCATCGATTGCTGGTCCTGCAGGCGTAGCGAAGTCGCCACTTGATTGGCCAAGTGCTGCGTGGCGGCCTGCTCCTCTTGCGTGAAATAGCGGATACTACCGGAATGGTCCACCTGGAGAACGCCCATTAATTCGTTCTGGGAGAACATGGGAGCGAATAGGATGGAACGGGGGAGATCCGCGGCGCGGGCGGTCTTGGCTATAAATGGGCTGCGGCGCGTATCCGGAATATTCAGTAGTGCGCGGTTACGGAAGCAGACGCACGCGGCCGCCGCCAAACCGCCGGGCGGCGCATCCATGGCCACCGACACCGGGTCCGGATCGCCCGGTCCCGCCACTTGGTCTAACGATTTCGCGCGGCGGTTATACACGTACAGGCGCACGCCGGTGGCGCCGGAAACGGTGGGGATCACGGCGCCGAGCTTGCTCGCAATTTCGCCCGGCGAGCCGGCGGCGACAATCTCCTCGCCCAGCATGTTCAGCGTCCGCAATGTGCGCCGTTGCGCCGCCATGCGGCGCTCCCGCACCCACCATCCGATCAGCACCACCCCGACGACGCCGGCCGCGGCCAGCAACACCAGCGGCGGCAGCCCGGGCGTCTTCGAGATCAGGCTGACCGACGACACGCTGGGAACCAGTATCTGAAAGGAGCCGTCATAGGGCGGCAGCGGACAATACTGCGTGGCGATACCCGTAGCCCGGATGCGGTCGCCGCGCGTGAATCCGCTCAGTTCAACCCCCGGCGCGCGCCGCGTCTTCGGCAAAAAAATGGTGACGAACCGGCCCTTGCCGCCAACCGAAAGAATGTCGCCGCCGGCATTGTCGCCCACGCCCTCCACGCGGCTTTCGACCGCCACGTATACGCCCAGGTAGCGGAGCGAGGCGAGGGCTGCGACCGTAACTTCCTTGGGAGGCGGAGGCGCGCCCGCACCCACCACGCGGATCCGGCTGGGCAGCAGGACCGGCATACCACCGCGCTTGGAAATCATGCCTTCCGCCTCCAGCCATTGGCCCGGCGAGAGATTCGAGAATTGTTCCGCCGTCCCCAGCAGCACCAAGCCGTAATCCTGTTCGTCCTGCACCGGAACGTAATAGGAGTCGAGCACCCAAAGAGGCTTATAGGAGATTTGTCCTTTGACAATTACATCCTGATTTTCGTAGAGCGGCTCGAAATCCGGGCCGGCGCGCGAAGCGGCTTGCTGCAGCGTGACGCGCACTTGCGCCGAGGCCGCGCTAGCCAGCAACAGCCACGCAGCGAACCACAAAGTTCGCCGCACCGTCAGGCGCGGGGTTCGAGCGTTCGAAGCCATAGCTGCACAGATCTACGGAGCCAAAGTCCACTTGGGCAGTGCGGACGCCGGCAACCCGCGCGTCCACGGACCGCACCACAGCGCCGGCCGGGGAGCGTTCTAAGGAACACGCGCAAAACGGAGTGCGGCACGGAACAGTTCCTGGTTGGCCTGGTGGTGCTCGCTGCACCGTTTGCGCCTTTAGGGAACACGCGCAAACCGTGGGCGGCGTGGTGGGCGAGGGCTTCCTCCGTGGTGAAGTTCATTCCCCTAAATCCGGCCGGCGGCATTCGCGC
>JBDTAT010000269.1:0-3283 GCA_039924505.1 Bryobacteraceae bacterium | reverse complement strand
AGTTCTGGGAATGACCTATGAGAGCGTTAGCATACCCTTGGACCTAATTGGATTGGTTGAAGGTCGAACTACCTATGCGCGTGTCGGTCTTAGCATGCATCAAACGGCACCATGGATTCAGCCTGGTTGGAATGGACCTATTATTCTGGAAATCATAAATAGCGGTACACTCGAAATTGAACTTACTCCGCTAATAGATCGTCCTTGCCAGTTGTCGTTCCTGAAGCTGGACAAGGCACTTCCCAAAAGTCTTAGATACGGCGGACGGGCGACCGATGTGTATCAAGGCCAAAGGCATCCGTTCAAAGTCGGAAAACCAAAAGGCTGATCGCGTGTAGTTTGCCAGTCTCCGGCATTGCTGGCATACTACGCCCATGCCTACCCGAGCAAGCAGAGGTGGTAAGCGGGCCGATTTCAGTCAGATCGCCCTCAAGGTCGTAGAACAGTCCACGGGCGAGGTTCTAAAGCCCGCAGAGGGCAAGAATCCGCACGCACAGGCGTTGTCTGATCAACGACAATTAAATCTGCCGGTTAACGACAATTAGATTTGCCGGTTGTCGCCGTCCCGACGGCGCGCGAGAGAAGTGGAGCCAGGTGGTGAGGCTCCATGGTGAAGGATGCGCAGGTCGGGGTGTTACGGAGAAAGCGGATGGAAGGCAAGACGCAGGAAGCGGCAGCGGCGGCAGCCGCGATGAGCGTGCGGAGCGCGCGCAAGTGGGAGCACGGGTTGGCGCCGTCGCAACGGCGCAAGCCGCATACATGGCGAACGCGGGCCGATCCCTTCGACGAGGTCTTCGAGAGCGAGCTGGTACCGCTGCTGGCAGCCGATCGCGATGGCATCCTGGAAGCAACTACGTTGTTGTCCGAGCTTAACCGGCGGCAGCCTGGGCGGTTCGGCGTGGGTCAGCTGCGGACGCTTCAGCGCCGGGTAAGGCAGTGGCGTGCCCTGAATGGACCGGAGAAAGAAGTGTTCTTTCCCCAGGAACATCCGCCCGGGCGCGAAGCGGCCTATGACTTCACCAATTGCGATGAACTTGGCGTGACGATCAGCGGCGCCGCCTTCGATCATCTTTTGTTCGAATTGGTGCTGAGCTTCAGCGGATGGCGCTGGCCCACGGTGGCGCTAAGCGAAAGTTTCGAGGCGCTCGCGCTGGGCGTGCAGGAAGCGCTCTGGCGATTGGGCGGAGTGGTCGAGGTATTACGTTCCGATAATCTCTCTGCGGCAACCCACGAACTGCCGAAGAGCGGCGGACGGACTCTCACCAAGCGCTATCGAGGCTTGCTGGAGCACTATGGGTTGCAGTCAACCCGCATCTTTCCAGGTAAGGCGCACGAGAACGGCGTGGTTGAGCAGGCGCATCGGCGCACCAAGTCGCTGCTGGGGCAGATGCTGGTCCTGCGCGGCAGCCGCGACTTTACCAGTGTTGAAGAGTATCAGCGCTGGGCGCGCGAAGTGATCGAGCGCGAGCACAACGCTCTGCTCAACGAAAAGCTGACCAAGGAGCGAGGTCATCTGCGCCAGCTGCCGCCCGTCGCGCTACCCGCGTACACCACGATGACGGTTAAGGTTCGCCGCTGGAGCACAATCCGCGCGGTGAACCACACCTATTCGGTTCCGGCCAGGCTGATCGGAGAGCGCGTGAGAGTTCAGCTGCATCACGACCATCTCGAGGTGTACTTCGCGGGCAAGCTGGTCGAGCGACTGCCGCGTATCCGCGGCCAGCGCCCGGCGCGCATCGATTACCATCATGTAATCTGGTCGCTGGCGAAAAAGCCGGGCGCTTTCGCCCGCTACCGATGGCGCGAGGAGTTGTTCCCAAGCTTGGTCTTTCGTCGTGCCTATGATGCGCTGCGCGGCTTCCACGGTGAGCGAGCCGACGCCGAGTACGTGCGTGTCCTCTATATGGCGGCGACCAGCGGCGAAGCGGTGGTGGAACGAACCCTGCACCAGTTGTTGGAACAATCTGATCGATTCGATGCCGAACATGTGCGACACGCGGTGAGGCCCGAGCGGCCGAGCCTGCCATCGGTCGCGATCGGAGCACCGGATCTGCGCGTCTACGACGCACTGTTTCTGGAGGCGGTGCTATGAAAGCCGCCCAAGTGGATGTCGTCGAGCGCACGACCGAGTTACTAACTCGCTTTAGTCTCAGCACCGCGGCGCCCGAACTGGGTCAGCGTCTGGAAAGCGCCGGTCATCGCGAAGCGCTGCTACTAGTCCTGGAAGTGTTGGAGATGGAGGCCGAGGCGCGTGAGCAGCGCAAGATCACGCGTCTGCGCCGCGCCGCCCAACTTCCGCCCGGTAAAACCTTCGAGACCCTTGATGCCGGCACGCTGCCTGCCCCGCTGATGCGCAAGCTGCGCGAGTTGGCGCGGGGCGAGTTCCTGGAGCGGGCCGAGAACGCGTTGGCTTTCGGTCTACCCGGAGTCGGCAAGAGCCACGCCGCCTGCGCGATCGGCAATGCGCTCATTGAGCTGGGACATTCGGTGCTGTTTCGTCCGGCATATCAAATGGTTCAAGAGCTGTTGGCCGCAAAGCGCGATCTGGCGCTGCCGCAGAAGCTGCGCCGGCTCGATACATTCGAGCTTCTGATTCTGGACGACATTGGCTACGTCAAACAGAGTCCCGAAGAAGCCGAGGTGCTGTTCACCCTCATCGCCGAACGCTACGAACGGCGCTCGACGTTGATCACCAGCAACCTCGTGTTCAGCGATTGGGAGCGCATCTTCAAGGATCCGATGGCCACCGCCGCCGCCATCGACCGGCTGGTCCATCACGCGGCGATTCTGGAGTTCAACGTTTCTAGCTATCGCACTCGAAAATCCCGGCGCACCGATGCTGGCCAGCCCGGCCAAGCTGTCGATGCAAGCGCAGGTTGATTCGGTGAAGTCGATGATGGTGGAGCGCGTTAGTAACGCTGATCGCGCAGGGTACGCGCTGCGCGCGTTTCCTAACGCGCACCAACCAAAAGACCAGACAATTACAATCTCTCTTCAGAAAAGGAGAACCGGGGGTGGCCCAAATCTGAGTATCGCAGTGACCGCCCTCGATCTCATCGGACAGAAGGACCGGTTAACCCTGGCGACGACCGGCAAAAATAGTTGTCGCTGACCGGCAAAAGTAGTTGACGTCGATCAGGACGTCTGCAGTTAATTGACGGGCACCTGCGCGCCGGGATGCTGCCGGACGAGGAAGTACCGGTACTCGTCCTCGATCTCGATGAAGCCGAGGCCGACAAACTGTTACTAACCCTCGACCCATTGGCGAGTATGGCGGTCGCTG
>JBDTAT010000268.1:0-3417 GCA_039924505.1 Bryobacteraceae bacterium | reverse complement strand
ATTTCAAAGTTCCCGATGACGCGATCGGCTGTGGATTCCATGAAGCGGTTCGTGGCGTCCTGTCGCATCACGTGGTGATCCGGGACGGCAAGATTGCGAACTATCATCCCTATCCGCCTACCCCATGGAACGCAAGCCCGCGTGACATGTACGGCACGCCGGGACCCTATGAAGATGCCGTGCAGAATACACCGATCTTTGAAGAAAACGGGCCGGACAAGTTCAAGGGCATCGATATCATGCGCGCGGTCCGCAGCTTCGATCCGTGTCTGCCCTGCGGCGTGCATATGTACCTGGGCAACGGAAAGGTGCTCGAGACGCAGCATTCGCCGATGTTCGGTGCGCCTAAGTGAACGCAGAACGATTGGAAGCGCTGATACAAAAGGTCCGCTCGCTGCCGGACACCGCGGCGCGCGATGCCGCGCTCGAATTGGTTCAGGCGGTGATGGATCTTCACGCGTCGGGCATCGAACGGATGATGGAGATCGTCCACGCGTCGGAAGCAGGCGATTCGATCTTTGAAGCGTATGCGGCCGATGACCGGGTGCGCGTAATCCTTCTATTGCACGATCTCCATCCGCTGGACCTGGAGGAACGGGTGCGCCGCGCTTTGGATCAGCCTGCGTTTCATAGCCGCGGCGCGACAGTTGAAGTGCTCTCGGTTCGCGATGGGGTCGCACGCATCCATATTGAAGGTGGCCCGGCTTTAAGAAGCGCGGTGGAACAAGCGTTGTCGGAAGCGGCGCCGGACGCGGTCGAAGTGATTGTGGAAGGGGGCGCTGCGAATCACTCCCCCGCGAATTTTGTGCCTTTGACTCAATTGCTCGCCCGGGTGGGGTAATGTGAGCGCAACGTCTTCATCGCCGAAGAATGTTTTCGATGCTCTGCGCGGCTTTTCGCGGAGGCATCCGGCCGAGGAGCGCTGCGATCTTTGCGGGGCCGCGCTTCCGGCGGAGCATCGGCATCTGTTCCAACAATCCGACCGGCGCGTGATCTGCGGATGCGACCCCTGCGCAATTCTGTTTAGCCATCGGGACGGGGCTACCAAGTTTCTGCATATCCCGCGATCTGGGCGCAAGCTCGAAAACTTTCAGATTACCGATGCCGAGTGGAATGCCTTGCGGCTTCCGATCGATCTCGCATTCTTCGGGCACAACTCGAGCGAAGGACGCATTGTGGCGTACTATCCCAGCCCGGCCGGCAGCACCGAGTCGCTGCTTAGTTTGGAGGCGTGGGACGATATCGTGCGTCAAAATCCGCTGTTGGCAACCATGGAACCGGATGTCGAAGCGTTGTTGGTGAACCGGACGCAAGACCGGCGGGATTACTTCATCGCTCCGATCGACCAATGTTACAGGCTGACCGGCGTGATTCGTATGCACTGGCGGGGATTTTCCGGCGGTGAGAGAGTGTGGCAAGAGGTGGAACGAGCCTTCGGAGAACTGGAACGGCGGTCAATCACGGCCGGCGGAGCGGGACATGCCTGATCTGAGTTTCGTCGTCGAAGGCGCGGATCCGGTTCCCTATGCCGTAGCGCCAACGCTCGCTTTGAAACTGCGCGTCGGCAATGCCGGACCGGAAGAACGTATCGAGAGCGTGATCTTGCAGTGCCAGATTCAGATTGAAGCGACCAGGCGCCGCTATGAAACCGGAGAGCAGCCTCGATTGCACGATTTGTTCGGGGAGCCGGAGCGTTGGAGCCGGACTCTGCGCACCATGCTATGGACGAATGCCAGTGTCAACGTCCGGCCATTTACGGGAACCACTCTGGTGGATCTGAACGTTCCATGCACTTTCGATTTCAACGTTGCGGCGACCAAGTATTTTCATGCGCTCGAAGGCGGCGAGGTCCCTCTTGCGCTACTGTTTAGCGGGACGATCTTTTACGACGACGGCGAGCGCGGCCTGCAGATATCGCAGATCCCGTGGAGCAAGGAGGCGCATTACCGCTTGCCCGTTGCCGTGTGGCGGCAAGTGATCGATCATTATTATCCGAACACTTCGTGGCTCACCTTACGCCGCGATGTGTTCGACCGCCTCTACGAATTCAAGATGCGCAATTCGATTCCCACCTGGGAACAGGCGGTGGAACAACTGCTATCAAAGCAAAAGGAGATCGAACATGAAGGGTCGAAGCCTTTTTAAGGCGCTGGTAATCACGGCCGCGACAGTGCTGGTGGTCGTAATGATTCCCGATATCAAGCGCTATATCAAAATCAGCACGATGTGAGGAGCGGCGAATGTGCTTAGCCATCCCAGCTAAAATTGTCCAACTCCTGCCCGATGAAGAGAGCCGCGCGCTGGTTGAAGTCGCCGGCGTGAGGCGCTCGATCGACACCGGACTGCTGCAGGAAGACCCGGCCCGGTTAGGCGATTGGGTGCTGGTACACGTTGGTTTTGCCATGAGCCGGATCAGCGAGCAGCATGCGCTAGAGCAACTGCGCCTCCTAACGATGTTGGGCCAACAGCAAGCGGCAATGGAAGAAATCGCGGGCTACGATTCCGAAGATCCCAAGCCGCCGCAATAGCGATCCGGAATGGAAAGAATAAAAACCAAACGGTTCAAAACGGCGCGAGTGGATGTACAATCGCGGCATTCGAGTCAGCTAAAACGAAAATTCAAGCCGATCGACCGGTAATACATCCAAGCCTCTGGATTTGCTGCCCGGAGGCTGGAGAATGGCCTGGAATGTGACGGCGGCCGCAGGCCCATACTATACGCCGACCTTCGATGGTCCCGATACTTCCAACACGAACGCGATCAATACGAATAATGCGCCGCTGCGGCCGGACCGCATTGGAAACACTTTCGTAATACCAGGATGCCCGGTAAGCGACCCGCTCTGCCCGAATCCCATAAACGTAGGAAGGTTTGGGAACTCCGGCGTTAACGTTCTGGAACGTCCAAAGCTGGTGGATTTCGATCTGTCACTGATGAAGGACTTTCACTTGACCGAAAGATTCATTCCGCAGTTTCGTGGCACGGCCACCAACGTTTTCAATCATCCCAACCTCGGCATCCCGGGGAACGATATCAGTTCTCCTGGCACTTTTGGGGCGGTTACCAGCACCACGTTCGATTTGTATGGCCAGCAGTCGCGATTTGTCGATTTCATGCTGCGTCTGCAATTTTAGGCGAGGATACGACACAAAGACCACCCTGCTGGGTTTTGCCTTCCGAGCCGCTCGCCGTGAGGGCGCGGTTGCAGGTCGAACGACAAACATCCCGCGGCGCGAAAACCTGGCCCGCGTTTCCATCGGACCGGGCCAGTTCGCGTTCCTTGGAAAAACCCCGCCAGGAGTCCGGTGAGGGCGCATGGCACAGAGTGGGAAATCAACTGCGGTGGTGCTCCCAGTAGTCGTCAAATTGCCGATTGTGGCGAGAACATCGAAGCGCAATCAGGGCATTGCCGCCGC
>JBDTAT010000267.1:0-3116 GCA_039924505.1 Bryobacteraceae bacterium | reverse complement strand
GATGCGGCCCTGGCTGAAGGTCCCTCAAAAGTGAAACCTCGAACGAAAGAGAAAAGCGCCCAACGTGAGGTCGCAAGAGATTGCTTCAATATTGGCCGGTATTTAACGACTACTCGCGGTTATTGGCCGGCTGGCGAAAGGCCAAGCTGCCTTAACAGTGCTTCAATGTGCCACAAGTAGTCCCTGCCGTGATACGTGTTTGCGCGGTCTGAGTAGCCGTGTCCTGTTGGTCAGCGGGGCGGTGCCTTGGCAAGACGGGAAAACGTGACAGCCTCCATCCAAATTGGCATGGAGAGGGATCAATGTAGGTCGCTTTCCGCCGATGTCTAAATACGAAGCTTCAAACCATCACCCTGAAAACTTGATCTCCTCATTTCGGATCGGTGGCTATCCAGGGTTGACCCACGTACGTGGAATTTACTTGACAACTTTAACTCTATTTTATAGAGTACTCTATACAAGAGATTTCCCGGAGCCAGAACCCTCCGGTGCTGCTTAAGATTTCGGCTACTACCAAGGAGACCGCAAATGAAAAATATCTTCCCGGAATTCACTTCTCGCCCATTTCTATCTGGAAGATTGCTCTTGGCAGCGCTATTGGTTTCGCCCGGCGCCGCTCTCGCCGCGCAGCCGCCGGCTTCGTCCAGCACCGGCGTGCAGCGTGAAGCCATGCGCAAGCTTTCGTTTCTCGCCGGCCGCTGGTCGGGTCCTGTCACCATCGTTCGCGGACCCGGCGAACCGCTCCGTCTCACCGAATCCGAAGATGTGCAGTACAAACTCGACGGCCTGGTGCTTCTCATTGAGGGCAAAAGCGCGAGCGCCGGCGGCAAGGTGCTATTCAGCGCTTTGGCGACGATTGCGTACGACGACGCCTCACATACCTACCGCTTCCGCGCTTACAATGACGGCCACTACATCGACACGGAACTTGTCGTGCCCGCTAACGGATTCTCGTGGAGCTTTACGGCCGGTCCAGCCCGCATCGTGAACACAATGAAACTGACCGCGAAGGGCGAATGGAACGAAGTCACCGAAGTGGCCGCCGGCGGCAATCCTCCGCATCGCAGCGTAGAGATGCTGCTTCAGCACCATCCGTGAACCAACATCACCGTACCCGCGCCGCATCCCAATTGGCGCAATGAACTCAATAGATGTCTAGGGATTGAGAAGGAGAACCGCCATGCAAGACCACGCAACCGAACAGGAACTGAAAGACAGGCTGAGCCTCATCGAGAGCATGATCGCCGAAGGGCGCTGCACCACGGAGAGATGGGGGTGGACCTTCGTTCTTTGGGGCGTCGCCTACTATGCCGCCATCGCGTGGAGCATCCGGGGCCAAAGCGTGTGGGCGTGGCCGGTCACCATGATCGCCGCCGCGATTGTTACCGTTGTCGTCGCCTCCTTGAGGGCCGGCAAGCATCCGGAGACCACTCTTGGCCGCGCCATCGGCTCCATCTGGATCACGCTGGGGATTTCGATGTTGCTGCTCTTCCCAGCCCTTGGCCTAAGCGGCCGGCTCACCGATCCGCGCGTCTTCATCTCTGTGGCCTCGGCCATCCTGGGCATGGCCAACGGAGCTTCGGGGCTGCTCTTGCGATGGAAGGCCCAACTTGCCTGCGCCATCGTGTGGTGGGCCGCGGCCGTTGCGTCCTGCTTCGGCACGGAGACGCAGAGCATGATCGTGTTTCTCGTTGCCATCTTGCTCTGCCAGATCGTCTTCGGAATTTATGGCATGATCGCCGAAGCCCGGGAGCGCAAGCGGCGGGAAGCGCATGCCTGACTTGCCCGAGCTCAATCCCGTGATTCACGGCAGGCTTCGCCTGGCGCTGCTCTCCCTGCTCAGCGGCGTCGAGGAAGCCGAATTCACCTGGTTGCGCGCCAAGACAGCCTCCACCGACGGCAATCTGGGTGCGCAACTCCTCAAACTTGAACAGGCCGGCTATGTGACTGTCCAAAAGAAGTTCGTGCTCCGCAAGCCGCGGACGTTATACCGTCTCACTGAAACCGGGCGGCAGGCGCTCACCGAATACGTCCGTGCGCTGAAGCAACTGCTTGGATCGGCGATCAATGCGTAGACGCACGCCTTCTTCGATCCGCGACATAGTCCGTGCCGCTCCGGGCAGTTCATCGGATCGGGCCAAACGCGGTCTGGTGCAGGCCGGGGCCAAATCGCTTCGCGACGTTTCCGGAAACTTGCCTGTTGGATGGGTCGCCTGTAACGCCGCGTTACTTACGAACGTCGGCTCAGTCCGCGGCGAGTGGCGTTTCCGGAAAACGGAAACCAAACACGATTCGGCTTCGATGCGCTAAGTTAGCGCTTATGGGGCGCCGCCCCCTCCCGTCCGATCACAACCCCCGATTATTTTTCCGATCCCATCAAACAAAGGCCCGCAACCGACTTTCGATAGTCCAATAGTTCGAATTCCGCGTCCTCCATGCTATGAATTAGATCGCAAGAAGACTCCTATGACGTCAAAGGCACAACGCAACGACAACCGCGCCAACTCACAGCTCTCTACCGGCCTCAAAACCCAAGCCGGCTATGCGCAAAGGGTGCCGCGCACATCGCCGTCCGGCGCGGAAACGGTTTCGCGCGGCACTCCGTTTTGCGCGTACTTCTTAGCTGACGCCTCGAAAAACAACGCCTTCAAACACGGCCTCACCAGTCGGCCAATCGTTCTCAAGCACGAAGATTTCCAAGCCTTCGAGCAACTGAGACTCGCAACCGTCGCCGACTTCTCCCCGGTTGGCCTCGCCGAAGAGCGGAAGAGCGCACAGGGCGCGGCGCCCGGCGCCGTGCTCCGTTGTGCACGAATGTCCAAGGAGATGCGCGCCGCCGAGTTGGCCATAACCTGGTGGCGTCTGCTCCGTGTCCGCGCCGCCGAAACGAAATACCTCAACAACATTGCTCCTGCTTACCGGCATCGAGGCCGAAGCCTTCTCGATCCTCCAGCGCTATATCATGACCGCCGAACGCATGTGGCGCCACGCGTTCAAGGAACTCCAACAGACGCAAGGCCGCCGCAAGAAAGCGGCGCCCGCACCAGCCGGAATTGGGTCCGTTTCGCAAAACGCTGCGGCGCACCCGGCGCCCGCTCCCACAGCCAGACCTCCGG
>JBDTAT010000266.1:0-4117 GCA_039924505.1 Bryobacteraceae bacterium | reverse complement strand
TCATTGGGGCGCGGCTCGTTCGGGTCTCACTTATTACCGGTACCCGGAAACAGATCGCGCGGGCGCTCTACCAGCCTGGCAATCGGCCGCCCGGGAGGCCTCTTCGTTTCTTCCGGACTTCTGTCTGACTCTAGCCGGCAGATTGTTGTACAAACATGTTGGTTAGCCCGTTCGGCGGCCTTCCGGCAGATGCGGCGTTAGTCAGCCATTTCCGCACGGCGGACGGCTTCTTTAACCTCGGCCTGCTGCAAAATCTCTCTGCCAATCCCGGGTATTTTCGCATCGGGCCCGATACGACCGGTTACGGTCGAACCTGTGCTGGACTGGCGGCCGAGAGTCCCGGCTCCGATCTCCATGATGCGCTGGAGGACGCGCAGGTGGATAACTCGAAATGCTTGCTGCCCTTCAATCCCACGGAAGTCGTCGACAATTTTCGGTGTGAACGATACGTTACCTGCGACCAATTGAAGAGCGGAATCATGGGCCGGAGGGCTCGAGGCGCCTATTATTCCATAAGACCCTTCCTTCCCATCGGAATGCGAAAATACCTGCAGCGGCTTTCGCTCAGGGGGTGGAACCGGAAAAAATTTCCCTCTTGGCCAGTTGATCGGACTGTGGACAGAATTATGGAAAGACTTTTATGGCTGATGCTGAAGGCGCGCGGCCAGCAGAAGGTCCCTTTGATCTGGTTTTGGCCGAAAGGAAAGCGCGGCTGCGTCGCGATGACCCATGACGTTGAAACGCGCGCTGGCCTGGAGTTCTGTTCATCGCTGATGGACCTCAACGACTCCTATGGGATCAAATCCTCGTTTCAGATTATTCCCGCCAAGCGGTACGAGGTTTCCCCGGAGGTTTTGAAGGAAATTCGATGCCGTGGCTTCGAGGTCAATGTCCATGATTGGAATCACGATGGCTTTCTCTTTAAAGATCGCGATACATTTCTCACGCGGGCGGCTAAGATCAACCAGTTTGCGGCCGAGTGCGGCGCGGAAGGATTCCGCTCGGCTGTGCTCTGGCGGAATATCGACTGGTACGAGGCGTTTAAATTCTCTTACGATATGTCGGTGCCCAACGTCGCACATTTGGACCCCCAGCCGGGCGGCTGCTGCACCACGATGCCTTACTTCATCGGCCGCATTTTGGAAATTCCCTTAACCACCACGCAGGATTATTCACTTTTTCACATTCTGGGCGACTACTCGATCGACTTGTGGAAACGTCAGGTCGGTCTCATTTTAGAAGGAAATGGTCTTGCGAGCTTCAACGTCCATCCGGACTACATTCGAGATTCGCGAGCGCAGGGAACGTACACCGAATTGTTGGCGTATCTTTCGAGGTTGTCCTCTGAGCAAGATGTATGGATGGCGCGCCCACAACAGGTCAATCGCTGGTGGCGGGACCGCGACCAGATGAGACTCGTTCCCGACGGTTGCGGCTGGCGCATAGAAGGACCTGGCAGCGAGCGTGCCTGCATCGCGTACGCCGTCTTAGACGGCGACCGTCTAAGATATTCGCTGCCCGATTTTGATTTTCACCCGTGATCCCTGCAATTCTGCGGCGAATGCCGCCAGCTTTGAACTTGGGCTCGGATCAAGCGGAAGCGCGGCATCGTGGGCGGATGTCGTAGTTTTCATCGCTGTCCCTATCGCGGAAGCTAAGTTTGCAGCGTAACCTCCGGGAAAGTAAGGCCAAGAGGTTGGGGTACCCATAGCCGCGGGGTTGCGGGAGTGTGGGCTGGAGTCGCTTCGCCGGAAGAAGGCGAAGAGTGTCTGTTGCAAGGATGATACCCGGTGAAGGGCGAAAGACATCGTCAGTAGGAGGCAAAATGAACATCACCGATGATCGAACAAAAACAGTTGGGGCCATGGATCCACGCCGAGGTCTCCGAGGCCGGCGCATAACAACCTTCTACGTAAGCTTGATGCTATGCGGTATTGCGGCGCCTATTTCCGTTCTGGCGCAATGCAGCGCTCCCCCGAATCCCGTCGTGGCCGAGAACTGCCTCCCCGGAAACCCTTCCAGCGAATGGGACACTTCTGGTGCGGGGGATCCCACCATCCAAGGCTTCGCCACCGACATCAGTGTGAATGCCGGTCAAACGATACAGTTCAAAATCGAGACTAACGCCAGGAGTTACCAGATCGTCGTCTATCGAATGGGGTACTACGACGGAATGGGTGCACGCAAGGTGGCTGCGGTGCTGCCTTCGGCGACACTCCCTCAAACGCAACCGGCCTGTTTGACAGGCGCCTCGACCAAGCTCATCGACTGCGGAAATTGGGCCGTTTCGGCGTCCTGGACGGTTCCCGCGAACGCCGCGTCGGGCATCTATTTCGTTCACCTTATTCGAGGAGACACGGGCGGAGACAGTCACATCGTCTTTATCGTCCGGAACGACTCGAGCCATTCCGGCATTCTTTTCCAGACCGCGGACGAGAGCTGGCAGGCCTACAACGCCTATGGCGGAGAGAGCCTTTACGGGGGGGCCGATACTTTTGATTTGCCAAATCGTGCGGATAAGGTCAGCTATAACCGTCCGTTTATTACCCGGGGTTTTAGTTTCGAGGCGGTGACTTGGCTGTTCGGCGCGGAATACCCGATGGTCCGGTGGCTGGAAGCCAACGGGTACGACGTCACCTACTTCACTGGTGTCGATGCCGCACGGAACGGGACCCTGATCGCTAACCACAAAGTCTATCTTACGGCCGGACATGATGAGTACTGGTCGGGACCGCACCGCAACAACGTTCAGGCGGCCTTGGCTTCGGGTGTTAATCTGGCGATGTTCAGTGGCAACGACATTTTTTGGAAGACTCGTTGGGAAAACAGCATCGACGGCACGAACACGCCGTACAGGACGTTAGTCTGTTACAAGGAAACGCTGGCCGGCACCTCCTCGGGCGGTGTACCCGACCCGGCTGATCCTCCCACTTGGACGGGTACTTGGAGGGATACACGCTCCAGCCCGCCGGCGGACGGCGGTCGTCCCGAAAATGCCTTGACCGGCACGCTGTTCATGGTAAATGGCCCCGGCGATGACAATGATGGTAGTCTTTCCATCCAGGTGCCTGCCGCGGATGGTAAAATGCGCTTCTGGCGCAACACCGCGGTTGCGTCCTTGGCCCCCGGTGCGACGTACACGCTTCCACACGGAACGCTCGGATACGAGTGGGACGAGGATGTCGATAATGGCTCCCGGCCGCCCGGGACGTTGCACCTCTCGACAGCCACTCATGCTTTAACTTCGGATCTCCTTCTCGACTACGGTGCAACTTACGGCGCCGGGACCGCTACGCATAGCATGGTGATGTATCGCGCGCCAAGTGGCGCGCTCGTTTTCGATGCCGGCACGGTTCAATGGTCTTGGGGACTGGATAGCAATCACGATAACCCCTTTCCTTACCAGAACCCGGCGCCCGACCCGAATATGCAGCAAGCCATGGTGAATTTGTTGGCCGATATGGGCGTTCAGCCGGGAACAATTCAGCTTGGGCTGGTCCCTGCCGCTAAATCTACCGATACATCGCCTCCGGCATCGATAATCAGTTCTCCCGCAGGAGGGTCTACCGTTATCGCCGGAACACCAACGATTACAGGAACCGCCGTAGACTACGGTGGCGGCTTGGTAGGCGGAGTCGAAGTATCGGTTGACGGTGGAAAGACTTGGCACCCAGCGGCTGGCCGAGGAAACTGGAGCTACAACTGGAATGCCGGCGCACTTGGACCGGCAAACATCATGAGCCGGGCAGTTGACGATAGCGGCAATCTTGAGTCGCCTTCCCCCGGCGTTTCCGTGACAGTTGTCGCTCCCGATTGTCCCTGCGAAGCAATGACTTCGTCCAGCGCGCCGGCGCAAGCCGATAGTCTTGACGGTAATTCCGTCGAAGTTGGCGTAAAATTCCAAACGTATTTTAATGGGTATATTAACGGCATCCGCTTTTACAAGAGCGCCGCAAACAAGGGGACGCATATTGGAAATTTGTGGACTACGGCAGGGACCTTGTTAGCCCGGGCGACTTTTACCAATGAGACGGGATCCGGCTGGCAGCAGGTCAACTTCGCCAACCCCGTGGCCGTCGTTGCAAACACCACGTACGTAGCGTCATATTTTGCGCCG
>JBDTAT010000265.1:0-2755 GCA_039924505.1 Bryobacteraceae bacterium | reverse complement strand
CAAATACAAAGGGTATTATTCCGCGACTGAAGAAAAGTCGTGAAGTTCACCTCTGCGTCTTCAAATAACTTGTAAGATCCGGTGTATCGAAGTCGGCGAGCACGCCGGGGATCACCCGGCTCACCAGACCGTTGGGAGTATCCGCTCTTATCTCGTCCATGTAAGAACTCACGGGCGCATTCGCGCGCGACAAATGCAGGCGAGGCTCGACCATCGCGGCAAAGATCGCGATCAACGCTCCGTCGCCGGTTCCCTGGATCGAGACCCGGTCCGGGTTCACGTTCGCTTGTGAAACCAGGTAATCGAAGGCACGCACCGCGTCGTAGGTTTGCATGCCGGGGAGGTTCTTTCCCACCAGCAGCGCGCGCATCGCCGTCTGCCATTCTCCGGTATAGCCCGATTTCCCTTTCGCGGGCGCGCTTTCGCCCCAGCCCCGCAGATCCGGAACAAGCACGACGTTGCCCCCATTCACCAGCTTTTCCGCCGCTTCGTCTTTACCGCGCGGCTCGAGCAGCAGAATCGCCTGCAAGCGGCCCCGAGCGTTGTCGGGGATGAATAGCCGAGCCGGAACGGAGATTCCAGGCTCCGTTTCTAACGCAATCTTCTCGATCCTGTACCCAACACGCGCAACCGAACCGGCATTCGCGGCCTGCGGCACGCCCCGCATCACCTGTAATTGAAGGCTATCCTCGACAAGACGGCGAAGTTCCAGCGGACTCGCCCGCAAAGCCTTTCGGTGAGCGAACATTTTCTCCGCGATCGCCTTGTTCATGGAGCGAATCGTCTCGCCGCCCAACGAATTCGCAATCTGGCCAGTTGGCGTGCAATTCAATTCGCCGGGAGGAATGGTTGAGAATTCAGGTTCCGCGCCGTCCACACGTCGATTGTGCAGCCAGCGCTCAAGCCACTCGGCCGTTGCTTCACGCCGCGGTTTGGACCAACCGTGCGTATCGTCAAATTCGAAAAAGCCGATGCGATCCTCGGCGCCGATCAGGTTGAACTGCCGGCTTGCCTCGGCAAATGTGGCCCGAGCGCCTTCGATGGGGAAGAAATCCCGAATCGCCGTGAGCATACGAATGGGCCTCGGCGCGAACGAAACCAGGAAGTCGGAAAAATCGAGACCATCGCGAATAAAGCCCGCGAAGTCCTGCTCCGCATCCTGTGGACCGGGATTAAACCATAGATTCTTCCAGGAAGTGATGTAGCAGGAAGGCGCGGCCACCGCTAAACGCGAATCCAGCGCGGCAAGATAAGCCGACTGCGTGCCACCGCCGGAATTCCCGATCACGGCAAGTTTCTTCGGATCGACGTCGGATCTCGTCAGGAGATAATCGATTCCACGAATTCCATCCCAGATCTCCCACCTGGCAACGTTGGTTCCAGTAAGGAAACACAGTGCGCCGGATAGATTGTGCTCGGGAACGCCCGACCGAACGCGGGAGCGGCCAAGCGCGGGGTCAAGATATTCCAGCCGCTCGCCCTGACTCGGCGGATCGATGGCCAGCACCAGAAAGCCCCGTTTAGCGAGCGCGATCCACATCCGCTGATAGGTCTCGAACGCCTTCCCCGTGTCGCTATGTCCGGCGGTTCCCAATACGGCCGCGAACGGGCGAGCCCCCGTGGAGGGCACATAAACGTTTGCCGTCACGTAGAAGCGCGGCTGACTTTCGTAGATTACTTTCTCCACCGAATAACCGTCTCGCTCGAGGCGGCCCGTGGTCCGAGCGTTCAAGGGCGTGCGCTCCGGAAATCCGCCGATCTCCTTCAGAATGGTTTTTCGCACGTAGTTCTGGCGGGCATGGACATCCGCCGCGTTTCGAAGCGAGGCGATTTTCGCGTCGCGTTCCTTCCACAGGACCTCGGCGGTTTGGGTCAGGTAACGATCCACCATTCCAGGCTCATCGGCGGCGAGCGACGCCGATGCGGCAAGAACACACAGAAAGAAAGCACGCATATCAGAAACTGAACTTAAGCGCGAGTTGCAGGATTCTTGGAGAATTCGCGCTTTCGATTTTGCCGAAGCGGCTCGGCGTGCTTACCGTCGCGAACGGGTTGTTAAAGTTTGGATGATTGAGCGCGTTGAACGTCTCCAGCCGGAATTGAGTTACAAAACGTTCGCGGATTCGGAAACGCTTCATCACGCCGAGATCGAGATTGGCGTATCCGGGGCCACGCAGAACGTTGCGCGGAGATGTCCCGAACGTGCCCAAAGCATTGGGCGCGAACGCCGCCGTATTGAAGTACCTGGCCAACACGTCTTTTTTCGGACGGCCGCCCGCCAGCGAGGGCTTGCCGGCCACGTCCGCGTAGTCCGCGCCGATACCGCTAAACGAGCGATCGGTTCCGGAGAGGACCGAGAACGGCATTCCACTTTGCGCGGTCAGGAAACCGGACGACTCCCATCCGCCAATCGCGTTCCGAAGCAAGGCATTCGCGCCGCTCAGACGAGGCAGCGCGTAAACGTACGACGCGACGAAACGGTGCGGTGTGTCGAAGTCGGAAACGGCGCGGTTCGCCCATCGCCCGTAGGGCACAATCGAAGTTCCCTGCCCTGGCGTAGGGTCCACGGAAGCTTCGTCGATTGACTTCGACCAGGTGTAGTTTGCCTCGAACGACAAATTGGCGCTCGCCCGCCGCTCGACGGAAAGCTGCAACGCGTGATAGCTCGAGTTACTGTCCGAGTAGGCGTTCAGGATGCTCCCGTAATCGGCGTATGGCCGGCGTTGCTGAATGTTTGCGACCGTTGAGCCGCTCG
>JBDTAT010000264.1:0-4232 GCA_039924505.1 Bryobacteraceae bacterium | reverse complement strand
ACGCTGAAATATCCAGCAGCGTTGCGACGGCTTGTTCGGGCGAGCCGTCGAAAAAAGTCTTGAGCACGTGGTTTAGGGCGGATCGTTTGGCGCGATCGCGCGCCAGGGTGGGGGCGAAGACATAGCGCGGGCCTTGCGCCTGGTGACGGACATGGCCTTTATCTTCCAGCACGCGCAACAACGCGCGAATCGCCGAATAGCCCGGCGGATCGGGAAGCGCTGCGAGAATCTCCGCGACGGTGGCGCGGCCGTTGGCGTAGAGGATGTCGAGGATCTGCCGCTCGCGGCGGCTGAGTGTCATGGGTTCAGTCATGCTAAATTTCCAGCACCATGCTGGAAATTTAGCATGTAACCGGAGTCGTGTCAAGAGGGATTTGAGGGCCAGCGCGGGCGTCGCTTCTCACGGAAGGCGCGCACGCCCTCCGCAAAATCCGGACTTTGAAAAAGATACGCCCTCATCTGAATCGCCAAGCGGCCGGCCGCGGTGGAATCGAGCGTACGGCTCCGGTTGACGAAGTCGAGGCCGGTCGCGATGGCGCTGGCGCTCGACTGGGACAATCCAACTGCGATTTCTAGCGCGCGCGGTGCGACTTCGAAAAAGGGGGCTGTAAAATTGACCAAGCCCCAGGCGTGCGCATCGGCGGCAGAGAAGATTCGGGCGGTAAGGCTGAGTTCGGTGGCGCGGCGCTCGCCGAGGGCGCGCGACACGGCGCGGAAGACGACGAACGGCCACATGCCGATGCGGGCCTCGGTAAGACCAAACGCCGCGTCTTCGGATGCGACGACGATGTGGGCGTTGGCCACCAGACCGAGGCCTCCGGCGAGAGCGCGGCCTTGCACGGCGGCCACGATGGGCTTGGTCATGCGGCTGCCGATGGTGAAGAGTTGCTCGTGAATGGTGGTGCGCACGGCGGCCTCGGGCTCCATCGCCTCGTGCAAGTCCATTCCGGCACAGAAGTCGACGCCCTGCGCGTCCAGCAGGATGGCGCCAGTGGCCGGGTCACTCTGCGCCTTCTCGAGGGCGGCGGCAAGATCACCGCAGAGTTCAGCGTCGAGCGCGTTGCGCTTTTCGGGCCGCGCCAGGGTCAGACGCAAGACGCGGCCCTGGCGGCTAATCTCCAAGTTCATGACGTTCGATCTCGATTTCCAGGCCGAGCATAGCGGCGCCGAGAGTCTTGCCCTGCGCGTCGATGCGCAGGGAGAGTGTGCCGCCGCCGCCGAGGGCTTCATGCAGCAGAAAATTCAGCGCACCGAGGTTCGGAAGTTCGTAGCGCTCGACGCGGCCTTTTACGAGAGCGCCGAAGAACGACTTCACGCGCTCCGCCGTAACTTCGCGCGCCAGGACCGGATAGTGGCGCTCATCGAAAGCGATGATGCCGATATTCGAGGTGTCACCCTTGTCGCCGGAGCGGGCGTGGGCGATGCGGCGCAGGGGAATCTTCATTCGACCACCTCGACGCGGGTTTCGATCTCTTCGCGCGGCAGCAGCGCGGGCCAATAGGCCACCACTTCGCGAACCGGGGGGCGGCCGTCGCCGAAACCGGTGGCGGTGGGGGGGCCGCTGAGCACCAGCGGGACCAGTTCACGGGTGAAGCGATCGACGGCATTGCGGTCCGGGCCGCGGACACCGATGCGAAGCTGCACTTCCGGCGGGTCGGGAGCGGGGACGGCGACGGGACCGTGGCAGGCGTTCAGGCCGAAGATCTCCGTGTAAATGTCGTCGAACCTTAGGTCGAGTTGACGGAGGCGTTCGCGGACGATGGTATCGGCTGCGCGGGCCTTCTCGACGGCTTGCGGGGCGCTGTACACCAAGGTCCCGATCGCTTTCCAACCATCGGTGAAGCTGATAGACAGCTTCAGCAGCGGCGTGCGCGGGCGACCGCGAATGCCGGAGACCCGCACGCGATCCGGGCCTTGACCGGTGAGCTTGATCGTCGTGAAATCGGCGATGCAATCGGGCGTGATGTAGTTGGCGGGGTCGCCCAGTTCGTAGAGCAGTTGCTCCTTCACCGTGTCGCGATTGACGCGTCCGCCGGTGCCGGGATGCTTGGTAATGGAGAACACGCCGTCCGGCTCCGCCTCAATGATGGGGTAACCGATGTTCGCGAGATCGGGAATGGATTGCCAGTCGGCCTGGCAATTGCCGCCTGTCGATTGCGCACCGCATTCGATGAGATGTCCGGCGATGGTTCCGGCCGCGAGCAAATCCCAGGCGTCCGGTTTCCATCCAAAGCGGTGAATCATGGGTGCGAGAGTGAGGGCGGTGTCGGTGCAGCGGCCGGCGATAACGACTTGCGCGCCGGTCGAGAGCGCGTCGACCAGCGGGAACGCGCCGATGTACGCGTTGGCGCTGAGGATACGATCGCGAATGGAGGCGAGCGGCGCGCCGGTGTCGAGATTGGCCATCGAGTGGCCCTTGTCGATAAGCTCACCGATGCGGCTGAAGACATCGTCGCCCAATACGACGGCAACCTTTAGATCGGGGGCGAGGCGGCGGACTTCGCGGGCGCAGGCGATGGGATTCACGCCGCCCGCGTTGGCGATGACGGTGACGTTCCGCGCTTTCATGAGCTTTGCGATGCGGCCGATCAGCGGAGGAAAATCGCGGGCGTAGCCGAGGGCGGGATCGTGCTGCTTTTGCTTTTGCAAAATCGACATGGTGACTTCGGCGAGGTAGTCGAGAACGAGATAGTCGATAGGACCTTGCTCGATGAGGCGCACGGGAGCTTCGAGCCAATCGCCCCAGAAGCCTTGTCCGTTGGCGATGCGGATCATAACGTTTCTAGTGCGAGGTGCTCGCGCGGATTGCGTTCGGTCGCAACGTCTAGGGCGAAGCTCAGCGTCCGGCGGGTTTCGAGCGGATCGATTATGGCATCGACGTGTCCGCGCGCCGCGGCGTAGCGGGCATCGAGCCAGCGCTCATAATCGGCGCGGGTCTTGGCGATTTGAGCTTCGAGTTCGGTTGGAACCGGCTGGCCCGCGACCTTATACTTTTCCAACTCGGGGCCGTGGACGGCCTGCACGGCCGCATCGCCTTCCATCACCCCGATGCGGGCGGTGGGCCAACTGAAAGTGAAATGCGGATCGAACCCCTGGCCGGCCATGGCGTAATAGCCCGCGCCGCTGGCGTGATTCAACGTAAGGACGATTTTTGGGACAGTCGCGCACGCCATGGTTTCGACCATATCGGCGCCAGCGCGGATGATGCCGTCGCGCTCGGCTTCCAGGCCGACCATAAAGCCGGAGACGTCTTGCAGGTAGATCAGGGGAAGATTGTTGCGCTCGGCGGTTTCGACGAAGTAGGCGACCTTGCGCGCGGACTCGGCATAGACGATTCCGCCGATGCGCGGGCCGCCGGCCGTTTTGAGAAAACCGCGGCGATTGGCGACGATGGCGACGGAGCGGCCGTTCAGGCGCGTGGTAGCGCACAGCATTTCGGGCGCGTGGTGCGGCTGGAATTCGAGATAGTCGCCGGCGTCGAAAATGCGATCGATGACCTGCTGGATATCGTACGGCAGACGGTGATCGGCGGGCAACAGATCGTAGAGGCCTTGTGCTGGAAGCGCCGGTGCGGTTCCTTTCGGGGAATCGAGGGGCGGAGGCTGTTCGCGAATTTTTTGCCGGATCATCGCGATGCACTCTTCGTCATTTTTTGTGGAGTAGTGCGCGACACCGCTGGCGCGGGTGTGCATGCTGGCGCCGCCGAGAGATTCGGCGTCAATCGTTTGCCCTATTGCGCCCTTCACCAGGTTGGGACCGCCGAGACCCATGAAACTGACACCCTCGACCATCAGGATGACATCGCTCAACGCGGGCAGGTAGGCGCCCCCGGCAATGCACGGCCCCATGACGGCGGCGATCTGGGGCACGCGCAGCTTCCGGCGCATCAGAGCGTTGTAATAAAAAATACGCGCGGCTCCGTATTGGCCGGGAAAAATGCCGTCTTGATACGGCAGATTGACGCCGGCCGAATCCACCAGGTAGACGATGGGCACGCGGTTGCGCATGGCGATTTCCTGCGCGCGCAAAATCTTGTGAATGGTTTCGGGCCACCAGGCGCCGGCCTTCACGGTGGCGTCATTGGCGACGATGACGGCCGAGCGGCCTTCGATTCGCGCTACGCCGGTGACGACGCCGGCGGAGGGCGCGTGTCCATCGTAGCGGTCATAGGCGATCAGCAAACCGATTTCAAGAAACATCGCGTCGCGATCCGCGAGTTGGGCAATACGCTC
>JBDTAT010000263.1:0-3774 GCA_039924505.1 Bryobacteraceae bacterium | reverse complement strand
CCGTCACCATCCCCGAAAGTTTGCACCACACGTTTTCGCGCTTGGCTAACTCCATCATGCGGCTGCGCCACGGCGATAGACTGCCATCCTTAATGCGCGGCTTGGCGATGTGATCGAGCAAGAAAATCTGATGGGGATGGCGGTCGACGAACTGGATGGTCTGGGGCAGATGACGCTCGAAAATTAAAATATCGTACACCAGAGCGTGCGCGCGCAGGCGTGCAATCCCTTGGTTGAAATCGGCGCGCAACATGTAATCGCCGTCCGGCTCGTCTTGCAGGACGTGGCGGACGCCTTTCAATTTCGGATGGCTTGCGAAGCGCTCGATTGCGGCTTCGACGCCGGCTTCGATGAGCGGCGCCCAGCCGACCACGCCGGCCAGGAACTCGTGTTGATCCGCGAGCTCCAGCAGCCACGCGGTTTCTTCCAATGTCTGGCGCGCCTGCACGCTGACGGCCGCATCGATTCCGGCCGCGCGAAGTTCGTCCGCCAGATTGGAGGGGAGAAAATCGCGGCGCAGCTTGCACATGTTTGCGCTAATCCAAGGATACTCCTCGGCGTTGTATTTCCAGAAGTGCTGATGCGTGTCGATTTTCCGCGCGCGCAGTGGCTCGCGGGCCGCGTCAGGCATCGGAATCCTCCACTTCAATCATGGCCTTCACCAGGCCGGGACGCGCCGTCAATCCTGAAAACGACTCCGGCACTTCACGCAGCCGCAGGCGGTCGGTGATCCACGGCGCGGTGTCGATGCTGCCTTCCTCGATCATGCGGACGATGCGCGGAAATTCGCCGAGGCTGTTGCGGCTGGCGAGCAGCGTCATCTCGCGCCGGTGGAACAGCGGATCTTCAAAGCCGATACGACCTTGCACCAAACCGACGAAGACCAGGCGCCCCGCGTGCGCCACGCGCTCGAAACTGGACTCCATCGCGGCGGGGTTTCCGGTGGCGTCGAAGACCACGTCGGCGAGTTGTTCGTCTGGGGCGGCCAACGTCTCGACGCCGAATTGCGCCGCGAATTGCCGCCGCGATTCGGAGCGTTCCAGGACGCGCACGTTCGCCCCCGCCGCCTTGGCGAACTGAATTACGGCGAGGCCAATCGGTCCGGCGCCCACGACCATCGCGTTTTCACCCGGCTGCAATCGAGCGCGCTCGACGGCGTGCGCGCCGATGCCGAGAGTCTCGACCAGCGCTAATTGATCGAGCGAGAGCTTTTCCGATTTATGCAGCAGGCGCACGGGGGCGGTGAGAAGACTGCGCATGCCGCCATCCACATGCACGCCGAGCACGCGCAGCCGCTCACAACAATTCGACCGGCCGAGGCGGCAGGCGTGGCACTCGCCGCAATTCAGATACGGTTCGACGGCGCAACGGTCGCCGGCGCGGATGCCGCGATCGTTTGGCGGAGCCTCCAACACCTCGACGCCCAGTTCGTGGCCGAGAATTCGCGGATAGGAAAAAAACGGCTGCCGGCCCGCGAAGGCGTGCAAGTCCGTGCCGCAGACGCCAACGCGATGAATGCGGAGCAGCGCTTCGCCGGCCGCAGCCGTGGGCGGGGCCGCCTGCTCCTCGCGAAAGTCGCCGGGCTGGGTCAACACGATCTGTCTCATAATTCTCATTCAGCATAGCGCTGTCATGGCGGGAGGAAAGAGTCCGGCGCAACCGCTCTCGCAGGGTCGAGGCATAGGCGCACCGCTCATTTGTGCTATACCTTAGGCAACACCCACTATAATGTTGTCCGAGCGCTTCGTCTGCTTTTTCGCGCTGTTGACGTGCCCGCTACTTTCCGCTGCGGCCGCTTCTTCCGGCAAGCCGGTCGATTTCGACCGGGAGATCCGTCCCATTCTTTCCGATAATTGTTTTGCCTGTCACGGGCCGGACGCGGAGAAGCGCATGGCGAAACTGCGGCTGGACGATCGTGACGGCATGTTCGCGGATCGCGGCAGCTATCGTCTGATTGTTGCGGGCGATTCGGCGAACAGCCGGCTCTATCAGCGCGTCAGCTCGCAGAAAAAATCGTTCGTGATGCCGCCGCCCTATTCCGGCCACAAACTGACTCCCGATCAAATCGATTTGCTGCGGCGGTGGATCGATCAGGGCGCCAAATGGGAGATGCACTGGGCGTATGCGGCGCCGGTTCGTCCGCAGGTCCCGGCAGTGAAGGACGCGCAGTGGCCGAAAAATCCGATCGACAATTTTATTCTGGCGCGCCTGGAACGCGAGGGGTTGAAGCCAACGCCCGCGGCCGATAAAGCCACGCTGCTGCGGCGCGTCAGCTTCGATTTGACCGGCCTGCCACCTACACCGGCCGAGATCGACGCGTTTCTCGCCGACAAATCGCCGCACGCTTACGAAAAACAGGTGGACCGGCTCCTTGCATCGCCGCATTACGGCGAGCGGATGGCGACGCAGTGGCTGGATCTGGCGCGCTACGCCGACACGCACGGCTATCACATCGATAGCGCGCGCGAGATGTGGCACTGGCGCGACTGGGTAGTGAATGCGTACAACGGCAACATGCCTTACGACGAGTTCACGGTCGATCAACTGGCCGGCGATCTGCTGCCGCATCCAACCACCAATCAGTTGATCGCGACCGGATTCAACCGGAATCACATGATCAACTTCGAGGGCGGCGCTATCCCAGAGGAATATCAGAACGAGTACGTGGTGGACCGGGTGGAGGCGACTTCGACGGCGTGGCTTGGCATTACGCTCGGCTGCGCGCGCTGCCACGACCACAAATACGATCCCTTCAAGCAGAAAGAATTTTACGAGTTCTACGCATTCTTCAATAGCATTCCGGAGAAGGGCCTGGACGGGCGCACGGGTAACGCGGCGCCGTATCTGTCGCTTCCGTCGCCCGATCAACAAAAGCATTTGGACGAATTGACGGCGGCGATTGACGGCCGCGATAAGCAGATGGATGAAACGAAAATTGCCGCGCTGCAGACCGCGTGGGAGAAGACGGCGCAACTGCCGGTTGCGACGCGCGACGGGCTGACGGCGCACTACGAACTGGATGGCAGTTTCGCCGATACTTCAGGCCACTATCGTCACGGGAAGGTGATGCGCGGGGAGTTGAACTATGGCGACGGGGCGGTGAACGAAGCGGCGCGGTTCAGCGGCGAGGCGCAGGTCAATTTGCCGCAAGCGGGAGCGTTCGACCGGGGCGATGCGTTCTCCGTGGCTCTGTGGGTGAACTATACAACGGTTAAATACGTCGCGGTTTTGCAGAAGATGGACGAAACGCCGGCGCGCCGCGGTTACGAAATTCTGTTCGACGCCTTCGCTCCCCTGCCGGATTTGAAGCGCGGCTCGCACTTGGTGGTGCGGCTGGTTCATCAGTCGCCCGATGACGCCATCGTGGTGCGGAGCAAGGACCGGCTGATTCAGGGCGACTGGATGCACGTGGCTGTGACCTACGATGGCTCCGGAAAAGCGGCGGCCGTGAAGTTGTTCGTGAACGGCAAGCCGGTTGAAACCGCCGTGGAACACGACAGCCTCAGCGGCTCGTTCGCGTCGGCGCAACCGCTCGAGATCGGGAACAAGAATACCGGGAATCCGTATCAGGGCCAGATGGACGACCTGCGGTTCTACAATCGTCCGCTGCACGCGGACGAAATCGAGACACTGGCGATTCACGATCCCATCCGAGTGATGCTCGCGAGCGACGTATCGAAACTTTCGAAGAGCAAGAAGACCGAGCTGCGGAATTACTTCCTGACGTACGCCGCGCCGGAGCCGTATCGCACTCTGCACGCCGAGCTCGCGAAG
>JBDTAT010000262.1:0-2500 GCA_039924505.1 Bryobacteraceae bacterium | reverse complement strand
CCGCACGAGCGCATCCAACCTTTTGGCTTCCTCTACCCCCGCGCGCCTGCCCTTTGCTGTGATCCGGTAATACCGGCGGCGCTCGGCGTTCATCTCGGGATCGCTTCGTTCTCCGCACTCCTCCACGAAGCCGGCATCGAGCATGCGCTTTATCGTGCCATAAAGCGTTCCTGGCCTCATCGTGAAAGCGTTGTTGGTCGCGGCTGCAACCTGCTGCATGATGGCGTAGCCGTGCCGCTCCTGGTCAGTCAGAGCGAGGAGAATATGGAAGACAGCGGGTGTCAGAGTTTCCATTACTACATCCGTTACGGACATAGTATCCGGCTGCGCCGGAAATGTCAACGAAATTTTTCGTTCACGCTTTGCAGGAACTCGCGCAAAACGGAGCGCGGCGCGAAATAGTTCCTGGCGCCGCTGGTGGTGCGCGACGCACCCTTTACGCGTTCGCGGATTCCGGAACCGCGCCCAGGCCCGGGCCGTTCAGCTCCGCCGTGCGAATTAAGCCGTCGGTGATGTGAAAGACGCCGGGGAAACGCTTCTCCCAGGGTTGGTTGGCGGAGGGAACATACTGGCGCGAGTTCGCTTCGATTCCGGCGACGCCGGGCGTGTGGGCGGCCAAGCCGACCGACTGCAGCAGCGACGCGCCGGGGCACGTCAAATCCTGGACGCACAGAAACATTTTGTGTTTTTGCGCCACGGCCGACATCAGCAGACTCTGGCTTTGTCCCTTGCAGGCTTTCAGAGCCACGCCGGTGTAACCCATTTCGCGCGCGAGCAAAAGACGATCGATGCCGGTGAGCGATTCGTCGATGATCACCGGCTTAATCGCCGAGGCGCGGTGCATGACGTTGGCGCGGTCGGCTTCCAGATCGCGCGCGGTGGGCTGCTCGATGTATTGCAGGCGATCGAAGGCGGCGGGCGCACGCTCGCGCAGACGGGCGAGGAAATCGAGAAGATAATCGACGTTCGGACAGCGCTCATTGAAATCGAGCGAATAAAACCATTTTTTGAGGCCGCGCTTGGATTGCGCCTCGGACGCCGCTCTGTCGATGCGCACGACGCGTTCGCTATCCCAGTTGAGATCGTTGCCGTTGAGTTTGATCTTGAAATGCGTGAGGCCGTCATGGCGGATCCAATCGCCCAGCGTCTGCGGCAATCCGTCGTCGATACGCTTCACGATGTCCGCGTCGACAATCGGGTCGCTGGCGCCGACTGAGTGATAGAGCGGAAGCCGCGGCGTCGCCTTTTCCAGAACGTACCGATTCAGAAACTCGCCCTTGTAACCTGCGCCGAGGTAATGGCCGAGATCGTTCCGCAACAAATCCGGGCCGTAGGTTTGGTAGCAATTCCGGTGGTGCAGCTTGCCGAAGGCGTCGTGAATGGCGGCGTCGAACGGGCTGGCGGTCACCAGGGTGCAGAGCTTTGGAATCGGGTCGGCCAGCCGCAGGTGCGCGGTGACCTGGTGCGCGGCGTTCAAGTACAGCGGTTCCAGCGCCACGTTCGCGTCGATCGGGTGGCCATACTCCTTGTAATCTTGCGTGAGCGCGGCAATCCGCGCAGCCAGGGCTTTCATGGCGTCAAGGGTCTGGCCGTAGGACAATACGCGCGACGGAAACGACCACACGTTGCCCATGGTCATGGAGCCGAAGCCCCGGGCGGTGCGGCCGCCGCGCGTTTTGACGACGCAATCGACGTTCAGGAGCGTGCAGCGATCCACTTCGATACCGCCAAATTTGTAGGGAGCGCGGTAGAGAAAATCCTGGTAACTATGACGAACTTCAGCGATCTGAATATCCGTGTCGCGAACCGCGGCCATGCCTGCGAATCCAATACCACCGAGCAGTCCCCGCCGCGAAATGAGTGCCATCAATTCTGTTGTAGCAGGTTGCGGGCCGGATGGGCGAACATTTCGGAGCATGCAGGGAGACACTCCGGCGGGCGCGCGGTTCGGCGGATGCCGGGCAACCGTTTGTTGACGCGCACGGCTCGGAATGGGCGTGGCGATGAACAACCTCATGGGTGAGCGGGAACCGCGCCCGGCCTCGCGGTGTCTAGGGCAACATGTTCGAGCAATCGTTGGTTCTCGAAACGGGACAGAGCCGCACAGGCTGGACATTCGCTGCGTCATGCATCGGTGAAACAATCGTCATCGGCGGCCTGGCGCTGGCGCCGCTACTCTACACGCAAGCACTGCCGATGGTGGAGGCGGTCGCGTGGCGGCTGCCGGCGCCTTCCCCGCCTCCCGCACCGGTGACACAAACGACAGCGGAGTTGCGGCGGGAAACACGCGCGCGGGTTTTCCACGGCATGGAAGCCCCGCTTCGCATTCCCGACAAAGTAGCGCCGCTGATTGAACAGCCCGCCATGAATGTGGCCGGCGCGGCCGGCGATGCGAGCGGGCCGGGGGTACCCGGCGGCATGGGGAACGCGCTGCTCGGGGTTCCGGTAATCTCCATGGCGCCGCCACCGCAACCCGCGGCGCCACAGCCGCAGCACGCCG
>JBDTAT010000261.1:0-3657 GCA_039924505.1 Bryobacteraceae bacterium | reverse complement strand
CGTCAAGGGCTATTGGCGAACCCAGCGCCCCGGCGCCCGACCACGGGCTGTCGGAAACCATCAGCGCGTAAGCGTTGAAGCCGATGCCGTCGGCAACGCGGCCCGCGCGCGCGCGGCCATAGCCCAGGTGAATGGTGATGGACTCGCTCGCGTGACCGGGCATCACCCAGACCGGACCGCGGATCGTGCGGCCGCGGTACTGGATCTCGACGACGTCGCCGGTGGTCAGCTTCTGCTGCTGGGCGGTGGCCGGGCCGATCCACACGGCGTTGTCCCACGTCATTTTGTTCGGCGGTTTGGGCAACTCCTGAAGCCAGCCGTTATTGGAGTACAGCCCCTCGCCAATGGTCGGGTCGGGACGGAACACGATTTCCATGCCCTGCGCGGCCGCGGCGGGAGCGGAGGGAACCTTGGCGGCGGGCGGAGTCTTTACCGGGAACGCAGTCCCGGCGACGACACCGTTGTGCAGCGACGTCTCCCAGAAAGCCTCGAAATCGGCGCCGGGGCGCTGGGTTCGCCAATAGCCCTTGACGGAGTCGTGGTCGCTGACGTCGGCGTTGCCAACCAGGGCGCTGAACAGGTCGTGAGCGTTTTTGCCGCCGTAGATGGGAGCGATGAGAGGCTGCTGAATGGTGATGGTGCCGTCGAAGGCGCGCGTGTCGCTCCACGATTCCAGATAGTGCGCCATGGGGGCGTGCCACTGGCAGAAGGCCGACGTTTCGTCCTCGTATAAACCGAGGCGCAGCCGGGTTTGCGCTTTTTTCAGCGCGCCGGCGAAATTCAGATCGGCCGGGGCGTCGTAAACCGGATTGCCGCCGATGACGATCATCGTATCGACCTGGCCGGCATTGAGGGCGGCGGTAAGATCGCGGAGGGACTCGATGGAATCGACGGGCTCGGCTTCAACCGGGTCGGTGTAAAAGACGGTTTTGCCGACGTTGCCGAGCGCCTGATTCATGGCGTGGGCCAGGGCATGGACGCTGGCCGGCTGGTGGTCGCCGGCGACGACGATGCAGGAACCTTTGTGAGCCTGGAGATCCTTGACGATGGCGGGGATGAACTTTGCGGCAGTCGCCGGGGCGGCGCCGCCCGAGACGCCCGAGACCCCCAAAGCAGCGGCCAGTGCGAACGCGAACGGCTCCACTTCGGCGGTCTTCATCCGCAGGCGATGATCGGCCATGGCGCCGGTGACCGAAGGGGTCCCTTCGGCCGCGTACATCCGGTTCATCCCGTTTCCGTTATCGATCCGGCGGCGCGTCGCGTACTGGCGCGCGTAGAGGACGCAGCCGTTGCCGGCGCCGAGAAAATCCGCGTCCAGCGAAACAATGATATCCGCCGTGTCGAACTTGTAATAGGAATTCAGCGGCTGGCCGAAGGCGAGCTTGGCGCCCGCCATCGCCATATGATGGCCGCCGGGAGAATACTGGTGCCACTTGGCCTCCGGCATATCCGCCAGGAAAGCCTTGATTTGCGCGGCGAGCGTGGGGGAAACCACCGGCTCCGTGAGAATGCGCAATCCCCCGCCCTTCTTGAAGCTGTGCAGGGAGTAGGCGTCGCTCAACTGGGAGACGAAATTCACCCAACTGCTGATGTTGCCGTTGTGGGTGACCACTTGCGCGCGGTCCGGGTCGTACATTGTCAGAATGGACGCCTGCGCGAACGAATCGGTGGCGCCGAGACTGGCCGGATGATCCGGATTGCCTTCAATTTTGGTGGGCCGGCCGAGGTGGCTCTCGACGACGATACCGCTGGCCATGCCGCCCTGGGTATATGCGGTGGCGAAGAAGAGCGGCTTTCCGGGGACAAAGTCCTCCGGCTGGCGCACATAAGGAACGATGGTTTCCTTCGGCTGCACCGTGCAGGCGCTGGCCCCCGCCAGAGCGAGCGACGCGCCCATCACCTTAAGGATGTTACGGCGGTTGATGGGATCGTTCCAATCGATAGTGCGGACGGGAAACTCGTCGTCCACGAACGCCTGGAATTCCTGCGTGCCGGCAATCTCCTCGAAGCTGCGCCAGTATTCCGGCCCGCGCGCGTCTTTCAGCTTTTCGCGAATGGCCTCCAGATTGAGAGACGGCTGGATTTGCACCAGGCTCGCATCCGGGGCCGCGGCGTGATGCGCGTGATCGTGTGCGCCGTGCTCGTGGGCGTGAGGCGCGTGATCATGCGCGCCGTGTTCGTGGGCGTGACGATCCGGCGCGCCCAGGGCGGGAACCATCTTATTTTCAGGCGACTGATCGCTCAGCGATGACATGTATAACAATCCGTCAAGCTTTGAATATGGTAATCGGCCACTAATTTTTTCCCCAGTTCATCTTGGTTGGAAGGGTATTGATAGGTCATGTCGAAGACCTTGTCCCGCGGCCGGACAAACTTCGACGGGTCGCGGTGGCAATTGACGCACCACCGCATATAGAGAGCGTTCTCCTGGTACATCAGCGGCATCTCGTCAACACGACCGTGGCAGGTGGAGCAGCCAATGCCTTTGCTGATATGAATGCTGTGATTGAAATAGACAAAATCCGGGAGGTCGTGTACGCGCGTCCATTCAAGCGACTGGCCGGTGCGGAAGCTGGCGCGCACCGGCTCCAGGATCGCTGCGTTCGTCCAGATGACCGAATGGCAGCCCATGCAGGTTTCGGTGGGCGGCAGGCCGGCAAAGCCCGAAGTTTCCACCGACGTGTGGCAATAGCGGCAATCGATTCCGTCGTCCGTCACATGATGCTTGTGGCTGAAGGGAACCGGCTGATCGCGCACCACGCCGACGCCGGTAATAAACGCTCCGGCATTCATTGTGTAGGCGAACCAGGTAAGGGCGCCGAGGCCGAGTACTGTACCGATAATACTGACCTTGGCAATCGTGTTTGAACTGCGATGAAAGATCTGGGCCATGTCCCGATTACGTGTCACTCCATTCTAAACGGAGTTCCTGTCAAAGTGCAAAAAATCTTGAGCTACAGCACTAAGTTCATAGGTATACCACAACTCGAAGGTTTTTTGTACCACAAAATGAGGGGGCGCGTCTAAGCGGGGCTCACGCGTTTGTAGCGCAACGAGATGGAGGTTCTTAAGGCGTGAAAGTGGCGCAGAATCAAGGATAGAGTGTTCGGCAACATGGAGGCTTGATTCTGTTTTGGTGGCCGGCGCCCCGGAACCGCGATTTGTAATCGTCTCCGAATCTCGCGATGCCGAGAGCGCGATAGCGATCGCCGATGCGCACGGTAAACCTTGTTGTGCTGCCTTTTAATACGCGGAACCCCAGCGAAGGATGCCGCGGGTCGTCTCGCCAAAGATGATAGTTTTTAACGGCGAGCCGTCGCGTATCGTCTTTGTGGAGACTCGTACATAACGGAGCGCTGCGGCAGCGCGTTCCGCTCGCTCTCGGCCTCGTCGAACAAGAAATCGAGTTTGCCAGAAGCAGAATCGCGATCCATCTGATCGTCCCACCGCTGCTGTGCGCGCTCGCGAAGCCAAGCGGCAAGGCGGGAGAATTCGTCAGCAGGTAAGCTGTCGATCGCCTGTTCGATCTGTTCGACGCTATCCATACCCGGAGTCTATCATGTCGCCCGACGATTCCGCGGTGTTCACGAGAGCATTAGTCGCCCGGTCTCCTACTCGCAAGCCGGCCTGCCGCCCGATTTTTCTGGCAATCAAGCG
>JBDTAT010000260.1:0-4356 GCA_039924505.1 Bryobacteraceae bacterium | reverse complement strand
CCGACAGCGCGCCCAGCGTGCGCCCATGAAAGGAATTGTCCAGCGCCACGATCTCAATTTTCTCCGGCGCAATCTTGCGTCCGTGGGCGCGAATCATTTTCAGCGCGCCCTCCATCGCTTCCGTGCCGGAATTGGCAAAAAAGCTGCGCTCCAGCCCGCTCACCTCCGCCAGCTTCTTCGCAAGCGGCCCCTGATACTCGTGGTAGTACAAATTGGAGCAGTGAATCAGCCGCCCGGCCTGCTCGCGGATGACTTTTACGATGCGCGGATGCGAGTGCCCCAGCGCGTTCACGCCGATGCCGGTGATCAGGTCCAGATACCTCCGCCCCGCCATGTCGTACAAATACGATCCCTTCCCGCGGTGCGCCACCAGCGGGTACCGGGCATACGTCTGCAACAAATACCGATTCTCAAGATCGATCACAGCCGAACTATCCATAACGTCCATCATCGAATTTCGGCGACCGCCTACGCAACCTCCAATTACGTTCGCCTCGAACTTCCGCAAATCACAACCGAGCCGGGAGTCGTAACTGAGCCGCGACCGTAAGGGAGTGGTTGCCGAGTCACTCGCTCCAGCCGGTGGTTTCCTCCAACCCTAGACAAGTAGAATAAGATCTCATGCCCAAGACCGCATTCCTATTCCCCGGCCAGGGCTCGCAATTCTCAGGAATGGGCCGGAGCTTGGCGGAGGCGTTCCCCGAGGCCCACGCTGTTTTCGAAGAGGCCGATCATGCGCTCGGATTTGCGCTTTCGCGCCTGTGTTTCGAGGGGCCGGACGATCGGCTGAAGCTGACCGAAAACACGCAACCTGCGCTGTTGGCGGTTTCGACCGCCGCGTTTGCCGTACTGCGCGGCAAGGGTGTCACGCCGGACTACGTGGCGGGCCACAGCCTGGGCGAGTACTCGGCTCTGGTCGCGGCCGGCTCGTTGCGGTTCGCCGATGCGCTTCGTTTGGTGCGCAAGCGTGGCCAGTACATGCAGCACGCCGTGGCGCCCGGCGCCGGCGCAATGGCGGCGCTGCTGAAAATGCCCGAGGGCGCGCTCGAGTCCGTTCTCGCCGAAGCCCGCCAGGGCGAAGTGGTGGCCGCCGCGAACTTCAATTCGCCGGATCAGATCGTCATCGCCGGCCACGCCGCGGCCGTCGCGCGCGCGATGGAATTAGCCAAAGCGGCCGGCGCGCGCCGCACCGTTCTTCTGGAGGTCAGCGCGCCGTTTCACTGTCCCCTGATGAAGCCGGCGCAGGAACATCTGGCCGCCGACCTGAACGCGGCCGAGTTCGGCGAGCTCGACATGCCGCTGGTCAACAACTTTCAGGCGCGCGAAATCCGCACCGGCGCCGACGCCCGCCAGGGCCTCTATCAACAGGTTCCAAATCCAGTGCGGTGGACCCAGACCATCCGCCATCTGGCCGCGCAAAGCGTCACGCGCTTCGTCGAAGTGGGGCCGGGCGGCGTTCTCACCGGCCTGCTGCGCAATATAAATCCGGAGCTGGAAGGGCGGCGCTTCGGCGAAGCCGCCGATTGGGAGAAGTTGAATTGGGAGAAGCCAAATGCGTAAACTGCTGTTCGTTTCGATGCTGCTCACCGCGCCGGCGCTGTTCGCACAAGACTGGCAAAACCTTCTGCCGGATGCGTCTTTCACCGGCTGGACACGTATCACCATCCCTCCCGGTAGCGACGTAACGCCCGGCGAACACTGGAAAGTAGACACGGCCACCAACACCGTGATCTGTTCCGGCGACCAGAAACACGAATGGCTCCGCTACGATCGCGTGTTGGCCAACTTCGAGTTGCATGTGGAGTGGCGGTTCACGCCGGTCTCCACCGGGAAGATGCACTACAACAGCGGCGTGTTCGTCCGCAACAACGACGACGGCAGCTTCTGGCATCAGGCGCAGGCCGGCGGCGACAACGGCGGATTCTGGTTCGGCGACACGACGGTGGATGGCGCGACGAAACGCATCAACCTGCGCGCCGAGGTGACTGAAAACCGCATCAAGCCGCCGGGCGAGTGGAACACCTACGACATTCGCGCCGACGGTCCCAAGCTCACGCTGTCGACCAACGGGAAGGTGACCAGCGTGTGGGACGACCCGTCGATGCTGAAGGGCTACATCGGCCTGGAGTCGGAAGGCTACCGCATCGAATTCCGCAACCTGAAGCTGAAAATTCTGAAGTAGAACAGCGGGCAGCTCTTTTATTGAAGGGCCACCGTAACCGCCGGGCTGGAAGCCCCCGCCGCCGACACTACCACCGGAACGCTCGAGCCGGCCGGGATGCCCGGTGGGACGATTACGTTCACCTGATACAACCCGGCGTACCCCGGCGTCAGTCCGGCGAAGAAGGCCTGGACCGCGGTCCCGCCAATGGTCACTGTAACCGGATTGGACGTGCTTGCCAGCGGCGAATCAGGCGCGGCCGATCCCGCGGAGTCGGCTGGCGTCACCGCGCCGAGGCCGGTGCAATAGATTACCAGCGCATCTCCCGCGCCGGCCGGGCTCGCCGCCGTGTTCAGGAATTGCGTTCCGTCCGCGCGCACCACCATGATCGCCCCCGCCCCCTTGCCGCTCTGGTCCTGCGTAAATACGGCCGGCTGCGCCGGAGCCAGTAGAACGGTTTCGAGCGGAGCATACACGCCGTCGCGCTCCACAATCAGTTGTTGGAATGTATTCACCGCCACGTCATAAGGCACAATCGCGTTGATCTGGTCGGCGCCGGCATACTCCAACGGCAATAGCTCCCCGCCCAGCAGCACCTCGGTCCCACCCAGGTTCTGCGGGAACGGAAGCGCGCCGGCCGGCGTCGCCCCATCCGCCAGGTTCGAGCCGAAAATCGAGATATAGCTGCCGGGAGCCAGCGGCTCGCTCGCCACCAGACTCGCGGCGTTCACCAGTCCGCCGGCCGAGACCAGCGGCGCATTCGGGCTATCGGCAAGCGATCCGGTCACGCCTCCCGAGCCATACAGCGCCGGCGTAAACGATGTCGCGATCACGCCTGCCCAGGTCGGCCCGGCCGCGATTCCATGCGGCATCCACGTGCCCGACCATTGGCCGTTCCCGAGCGGCGCCAACGCCACCGGCGTATCCGTCCCGCCAAAGTAAGCGGTAACCGATCCGCTATTCAGCGCTTTTCCGCAGTCGTCGACCACTTGCGCCTGCAACGGCATCGGCAGGCCGGCCGTGGCCTGAAAAGCGCCCGCCAGGTTGGTGAACACCGGCAGCAACTGCGTGGGCGTGCAAGAGCCCGCACTCTTGGGCGCCACCAGCATCACCGTCACCGCATTGTCGGTGTTCGTCTCCGCGATGTGCAGATCCAGCGTGCCCAGATAGACTCCCGGCGCCAGGCCCGCCGGGTTCACCGAAATGGTTTCGGTCAGCGGCTGCGCGGAAGTGACCGTCCCGCCGGCGGAAACCGTGAACCATCCGTTTCCTTGCGCGAAGCTTAGTTTGTTCGAGACCGTTAGACTCTTGCCGGAAGGGTTCGCAATCTGCACCGTCTGCGGCGCCGGGTTGCCGCCGCCTGGGACCGCAAACACCAGGGCGGCCGGCGAAATCACCGGGCCCGGCGCGGCCGTGGACGGCAGCACCGTAAGCGCTACCTCCGCCGATTGCGGCGAATTCAAGGCAGACGGCGCAGCGAAGTCCACGCGCCCGGAATATAGGCCGGGCGCGAGTCCCGACGGGTTCACTTGTATCTGTGCTTGCGCCAGCGTGGACGCGGTCGCCGCGCCCGAAGCCGGCGAAACGCTCAGCCAGTTTCCTCCACCCGCCGTCACGGCGTTCGCAGAAACGGAGAGCGACCCGGTCCCCGTATTCAAAATCGAGATGGATTGGGTCGCCGGACCTCCGGCTCCGGAAACCGTCTGAAACTGAAGACCGGTCTGGGAGAGCGTCAACGCCGGCTCGGCGGGGGTGACCAGGATGGTGACGGGCACGTTCAGCGTGCCCGATTTAGCGCCGGCCGGGGCGATGGTCACAGCGACGTTCGCCGAATACAATCCCGGATTCAAACCGTGCGGGTCGACAATGGCAGTGATGGCAGCCCCCGAATGGGCGGCGATGGCGCCCGAGGGCGTCGGAACCACGATCCAGCAAGCGGCGGGAGCATTGAGACAAGCGGCCGTGGCGCTGTAAGTCGCCGCGACGGATTCCGGCGGCAGCGTGATCTCGATAGCGGCGGTGTTGGTTCCGCTAGCAGCGCTGGGATTGCACAGCGAACAGTCGGCGTGGGAGGGAACGCGTGCTGTGAGGTTGTAAACCGCGCCTCCGCTCGCGCCTCCGGGGCCGTCGAACTTTACAACGCCAGCGCCGCCGCTGCTGGAGCCATCGAACGTCAGGACGGCGCCTCCAGCGCC
>JBDTAT010000259.1:0-6312 GCA_039924505.1 Bryobacteraceae bacterium | reverse complement strand
GGTATTGGGGCTTCGGCAGGGGGGTTGGAAGCGTTTACGCAGGTCCTCCACTACCTTTCCGCCGAAACCGGAATGGCCTTCGTCTTGATTCAGCACCTCGCTCCTCAGCACAACAGCGTTCTGGCTTCCTTGTTGTCCCGGGCAACTCGGATGCCGGTGATGGAAGCGCGCGATGGAACTCCGGTTGAGCCGAACCACGTTTACGTGATTCCTCCCAATACAATTATGAGTATTTCGCGCGGCGCGCTGAAGCTCCAGATTCGTCCCAAAGGGCCAGGCTCACCGCGGCCGATCGATTACTTTTTTCGCAGCCTGGCGGACGAGCGCAAAGCGGCCGCAATCGGCGTGGTACTTTCCGGGACGGACGCGGATGGCTCCCAGGGACTCCAGGCAATCCGGGAGGGAGGCGGCATTGCCATCGTTCAAAGCGAGAGTTCGGCCCAGCATGCCGACATGCCCCGCATGGCGATCGCCGCTGGAAGCGTAGATCTGGTTTTCGCGCCCGAAGAAATCGCCCGCGAACTCGAAAGGATCGCGCAACATCCGTCTCTTAACCCAGGGCCCACGCCGAGTGTTATTCAGAAAGGCTCTATCGAGGAACAGCAGCTTGGCAGAATCTTTGCCCTCTTGCAGATGGCCGCGGGTGTCGATTTTCGAGGGTACAAGACCGGAACGATCCGGCGGCGTATTGGACGCCGGATCATTCTGCAGCGCCAGCCAGGACTGGAAGCATACGTCGCCTTTCTGGAGGCGCATCACCTGGAAATCACGGCGCTCTATGAGGACATTCTGATCAACGTCACCAGTTTTTTCCGGGATCCGGCGGCGTTTCACGCGGTCGAAAAACAAATTCTACCGCGATTACTCGAGGAACGGCCATCCGACTTACCGATCCGGGTCTGGGTTCCCGGGTGCTCGACCGGAGAAGAGGTCTATTCGATTGCGATGTGTCTGGTGGAGGCGATATCGAAATGTCCGGCGCCTGTTTCCATAAAGATCTTTGGCACCGATCTGAGCGAGCGATCTATCGCGGTAGCGAGGACTGGGGAGTACACAGCGAACCTGGTGGCCAAGGTATCCCCGGAACGGCTGGCGCGTTTCTTCAGCAGAACCGACAATGGATACCGGATCAACAAGCCGATTCGAGAAATGTGCGTTTTTGCGCGCCAGAATATATGTATCGACCCTCCGTACTCGCGCCTGGACCTGATCAGTTGCCGGAACCTGCTGATTTATCTCGGACCCGCGTTACAGAGGCACGCCATCGCGACGTTTCACTACGCGCTGCAGCCACAACGCTACTTACTGCTCGGGAGTTCGGAGAGCCTGCGCGGCTTCCCGGACCTGTTCTCGACGATAGACAAGAAGAACAGACTCTACAGGAAGAGCGACGTGGATAGCCAGGCAAGCCTGGACGTGATTCGCCGCGGCTTTGCCAGTGAGCAAGGGGGAGCGTTCACTCCTTCCCCGCCGATGGGCCGGTCCGCCTTGTTCGATCAAGATCTGCGGAAGGCGGCGGAGCGTATCGTGCTTTCCAGCTTTGGACCCGCCTGGGTGATCGTTAGCGACAACTTCGACATCGTTCTTTCCCATGGCGACACGCGGCCCTATTTGCAGCTGCCGCCGGGAGCCCCGACGTTTGCGTTGCTGAAGATGGTCCGGGAGAGCATTCGCGGCGAACTGCGAACACTTTTAAAAAGAGCGGCGGAAGGAGGCGTTCCGGTAGAGTCGAATCCGATAACCGATAACGAAGGCGCGGGCTTGCGGAGGGTCTCGCTAGAGGCGCATCCGATTGCAAGTCCCAACAAGCAAGTACGCCATTTCCTGGTTCTGTTCGATGCTCAACCGGAGCCTTCCAGAGTCCCGCATCCGGCGTCCGCGGACACCAATTCCCAGGATCAACTCAGTGAAACAAACGCAGAAGTGGAGCGGCTGCGGGAAGAACTCGCGCTGACCGGCCAACGCCTGCAATCCACCATCGACGATCGAGACGCAGTCAACCAGGATCTCACTTCCGCCAATGAGGAGATCCAGTCGAGCAACGAGGAGCTTCAGAGCATCAATGAAGAATTGGAGACATCTAAAGAGGAACTGCAGTCGAGCAACGAGGAGTTGAACACCGTAAATGCGGAGCTGCAGAGCGGAAATCAGGAACTGAGCCGGTTGAGCGACGACCTGGCGAATCTGCTCAGCAGCGCCAGCATTCCGATTCTGATGCTCGACAACAACCTTCGAATCCGCCGTATCACTTCAGCGGTGGAACGCCTCCTCAATGTCCGATCGAGCGACATCGGCCGTCCCATTACAGAGATCCGGCTGCAACTCAGCGTGGAAGACATTGAGCCTCTAATACGAGGGGTTCTGGAGACATTGACGCCGCAAGAACTCGACGTGCAAGACCGGGAGGGGCGTTGGCACACGTTGCGGGTCCGGCCGTATAGAACCGCCGATAACCGCATCGAAGGCGCCGTCATGGCGCTGATAGACATCGACCAGGTGCGGCGCGCCCAATTGGCGGCCGATGCCGCACGCAATTTTGCCGAGTCGGTAGTCGAATCGGTTCAAATGCCGCTTCTGGTGCTTCGAAGCGACCTGAGCGTGCAACTGGCAAACCGGGCGTTCCACCGGTCCTGCCAAGCGCATCCCGCGGAGATTGAACACAAGATGTTCGACGAGATTTGCGGAAAAGTCTGGAACGTACCCGGCTTGCGCGATGCGCTCCAACTGGTGGTAACCGATCGGCAGCCGCTGGACGGATTTGAATTCGAGCAGGAGGCGGCCGGATCGGGAAAAACAGTCGTTATGGTGAATGCGCGGCCGCTGCTGCCGGAGGGAGATCATCAGATCCTGGTTGGCTTCGAGGATGTCACGGCGCGAAGGCGGGCATTGCATGAGACTGAGGCTGCGTTGCTTCAAAGCCGCGGAGAGCTGCGCGCGTTAACGGGAAGCTTGCTGAACGCCCAGGACGAGGAGCGCCGCCGGGTATCGCGGGAATTGCACGACGACCTGGGTCAAAAGGTGGCAAAACTGCAGTTCGATGTGGAGACTCTGGAGCAGCAACTTCCGGCCGATCCGGAAGACATACGGCGGCAGCTCCGGGCTGTCGGCGACGGCGCGGGATTGTTATCCGACGATCTGCGGCGAGTCGCTTACCAGCTTCACCCATCGAAGCTCGACCACCTTGGCCTGGCGGTGGCGCTACGCTCCCACATTCAGGAATTCAGCGAGCGGGAGGGAATCCAGGTTAGCCTCACGACCCGCAAAGTGCAAGACAAAGTTCCTCCCGAACTGGCTAGCGCTTTCTATCGAATTATCCAGGAGGCCCTGCGCAACGTAGCCAAGCACTCCGGAAAAGCAACGGTGCGGATTACGCTCGCCGGAGGTCCACTCACGTTGCGGCTGTCGATTCAAGACGACGGCGTTGGGTTCGATGTTCGCGCGGTGGCGGGCAAAGGCGGCCTTGGCCTGGTGAGCATTGAGGAACGGACGCGGCTGATCCGGGGTAAATTCTCATTGAAAACGCAACCCGGAGGCGGCGTGCAGATTACGATCGAGGCGCCGCTCGATCCGCAAGGAGCGTGATGCGGCCTCGTTTATTGCTGGCTGACGATCACACGCTGATGCTCGACGGAATCCGTCTGATGCTGCAACCGGAGTTTGAACTGGCCGGCAGCGTAGACGACGGACAGAAACTCCTGGCCATGGCAAAGGCCTTGAAGCCCGACGTGATCCTGCTGGATATCTCGATGCCGGCTCTGAACGGAATCGATGCGGCAAAGCAGCTCCGGAAGATTGTCCCTTCCGCAAAGGTTATCTTTGTCACCATGCATGCCGATGCCGACTACATCTCGGAGGCGTTTCGCGCCGGAGCCAGGGGCTATGTTTTGAAGCGATCGGCGGCTTCCGAGTTGGTCACCGCGATTCGCGAGGTTCTGAAGGGCAATCATTTTGTAAGCCCAATTGTGGCGCGTTATGCGGTGGCATCGATGATCGCGCCCTCAAAGTCCTCAGGGAGGCTTTCGGACCAATTGCGCCCGCGCCAGCGGGAAGTTCTGCAGTTGGTCGCCGAAGGGCGAACGCGGAAGGAGATAGCGGTCCTTTTGAATGTTGCGGTGAAAACGGTGGAATTTCACAAGGCGACGCTCCGGCGGGAGTTGGATCTGCGAACCGCCGCGGATTTCACGCGCTATGCAATCGAGCATGGCATGATCGCGGCGGCGCGCTAGCGCGGCTATCGAGCGAACAGCAGATTCCCCGGTTCTATCTTGTGCGGAGGATCGAGAGCTACGCTCCGTTGAAAAACCGGGGTCGGCCGGCAACCGCTCCCTGTGGTCGCGGCTCGGTTCCGAGGCCCCTGCTTGCGGGGAACGGAATTGTTTTTCATCATTTTTGGTGGCCCGGAGGGCCATGGGGCGCTCCGTTAGACGCTTGGGAAACTGGAAAGTGAATAAACCATGTCAAAAGGGCCACTCTGGTGATATACTCGCCGGAGCCAAGTTCTTCAGGGCAGGTTCCACGGTTTACAACTGGCGGTAGTGATGGCAAGACGAAATTACTGGCAGGTTTTGGTTTGCGGTGCGGTCCTCGCATTGTTCGTTTCCGAACCCAGTTCCGGCCAGGTCAACACGTCTGCGATTGCGGGCGTGGTAACGGATGAGACGGGCAGCATCGTGCAGAATGCGACCATCACTGTAACGCAACCCGCGACTGGCCTCACCCGGAAAGTTACCAGCGGGAATAACGGCGAGTATGTCGTTCCCCAGCTTCCGCCCGGGCGATACGACATCAAGGTGGAAGCCACCGGGTTCCAGGCGGCAATCGCCAACGGGATCAATCTCGATATCGCGCAAAGAGAGCGGCTGGACTTCTCCTTGAAGGTAGGCGCAGTTTCACAGCAGGTGGAAGTGAGCGCGCACGCGGAGATCGCCGATACCGATACGGCCTCACTCGGACAAATGGTCGAAACGCGCACGATTGAGGACCTTCCGCTGAATGGGCGAAATTATCTGACGCTTGGATCGCTTTCACCCGGCGTAGTGCCGCAAATCCCGTCGTCGGAGGGGCCGGCCAGTTTTGTTGCCAGCACGACGGGGCGTCCGGACCGCAGCATCCTGGTGGGCGGCCAGCGGGAAAGCTCCACCAGTTACCTGCTGGACGGTGTGGAGCTGCGCAACCCGCGCGTCGGCGACACCTCGATCAATCCGTCTCTCGATGCCGTGCAGGAATTTAAGATCCAGCGGAACTTCTTCGAGCCGGAGTTCGGGAACGCCCCCGGCATTATCAACGTGGCCACAAAGGCCGGAACCAACCAGTGGCATGGCACGGTGTACGAATTGCTTCGTAACAATGCCTTCGACGCGCGCAACTTCTTTGCGCCGGCATCGGAACCATTCAAACGAAACCAATATGGTTTCAGTCTGGGCGCGCCGATTGTGAAGGACAAGCTGTTCATCTTCGGCAACTTCGAAGGCATGCGCCAAAGATTGGGCGTAGTGCAGCGCGGCCTGTATCCAACACAGAAGGAGTTGAGCGGGGATTTTACCGGGGAGGCCGCAATTTACGATCCGCTCACCTTCGACGGATCCACCGGGACGCGGCAGGCATTTCCGGGGAATGTCATTCCCTCCAACCGCATCAACAAAGTATCGCAGAACTTTTTCCCCTACATTCCGAAGGTAAACGGCCCGACGGTCCAAGGGGCGAACCTGGTGGGCACACCGGTGCAATCGCTAAATGACGATCAGGATACGGTTCGCGTGGACTGGATCGTTTCCCCTAAGAATTCCCTCTTTGGCCGGCAGACATGGGAAAATTCGCCGCTATTGCCCGCTTCGCTGGTTCCGCTGGGCGGCTCGCAAGTGCTCTCCTCCGGCACGAACGAAGTCGCGCAGTTGACCTCCACGCTGACGCCCACTATCGTGAACGTCGCCCGCGCGTATCATAGCTACGCCAACCTGTTTGGGGAACAGGTGACGGTCGGCTCCAACCTGGCACAGGCGATTGGGATTACCGGCGTCTCGACGACGCCGGCGAACTGGGGCGTGCCGGGCGTTGGCTGGACGGGTTTCGCGGGCATTGGAAGTAACGGCCTGACGCAGGGCGACAAGATCAACAATTACGAGTTGGCCGACAGCCTCTCCTGGATCAAAGGAGGGCATAGTTTGAAATTCGGCGCCGAAGTGCGGCAGTCCCGCATGTTTCTCGATTCCGACAACGGCCCGCGCGGGTCCTTCACGTTTGCGTCGAGTTGGACGGCCGCACTGAATGCGGCAACCGGGAACCCCGTGAAGGGGACGGGACAACCGGTGGCGG
>JBDTAT010000258.1:0-5833 GCA_039924505.1 Bryobacteraceae bacterium | reverse complement strand
GAAATCCTGGGTATCGGCATTCGCACCCTCCACAACCGCCTCCGCGAGTACGCGCACAGAACTATCAAAATTGCTTCCGTGGGTTAGCCGGGGTGTCCGGGCTTGCATCCGCACCCGGCGTTTTTTCTCCCTCTGGACCGTCCGCGGCGCGCTCCTTTAATTCCTGAAATTCATTCCGCAGTCCGTCGAGTTCCTTGTCGCTCAAATCTTCCATCTGTACCAACTCCGTGCGCGCGGAATGCAACGCTCGAATCAATTCGTCCAGCTTGAGCTGCACCACTCGGGCGTTCCGGTTCTGCGTGTTCTGAATCAGGAAGACCATCAGGAAGGTTACGACGCTGCTGCAGGTGTTAATTACCAACTGCCACGTGTCCGAGTAATGGAACGCCGGACCTGTGCATACCCAAGCGACCACGATCCCCAACCCAACCAGGAACATGGCCGGGGATCCCGCTCCCTCCGCGACCAGTTGAGCGACTTTCCGAAACGCATCCCGCATCAATATTGCCTCATGTGCCCGATGTTGCAAATCAAGGGCCATTTGCTACCCAGAACCTGCGACACTCCACTAGAAATTTTTTCCGGATCGTCCAGTCCTGCGAACGCTTCGAGCCGATAATTCAAGCCTCCATAAATTGGCCCCCAGCGTGCATTGTCGATAGCGGAGTTGAAACGTACTAAAAGGAGACGGAGATCTCATGACGAAGAATACAGCAGCCTTTGGAATTTACACCAGCCGTGCGGATGTTGAGAACTGCGTCGATAGGCTAAAACTGGCCGGCTTTCGCAGCACAGACCTATCGGTGCTATTTTCGGAAAACGTCGGGACGAAGGATTTCGCGATCGAGAAGGGAACGAAGGCTCCCGAGGGCGCGGTCACGGGCGCCGGTTCGGGAGCGATTATCGGCGGCGCACTCGGCTGGCTGACAGGAATCGGCGCACTCGCCATTCCCGGTCTCGGGCCCTTCATCGCCGCCGGGCCCATCATCGCGCTATTGAGCGGAGTCGGTGTCGGCGGCGCGCTGGGAGGTGTCGCCGGAGCGCTGATCGGCGCGGGCATGCCGGAGTACGAGGCCAAGCGTTACGAAGGACGCATTCGTGGCGGCGGTATTCTGATGTCCGTCCACTGCGATTCTACCGACTGGACCAAGCGCGCCAAGGAAATTCTGACGGAGACGGGAGCGCAAGATGTCTCATCGGCAGGGGAATCTGCAGCCGATTTCGCGTCCAGCGACAAGCCGCTTCCCCGAGCCGTCGCCGGAAATTGATTCGGACTCTATTGCACGGCGCCTGCCGGCAGCCCGGCCGTCCAGACCGTGGCGGCTGAGTCGCGCCGCACGTTGTAGGACTGCTTGTTCTTGTACATGCGGCGGTCGGCTGCCGCCAGAAGCTGTTCGGCGTCGTCGCCATCGTCGGGGAAATGAGCTTGGCCAATACTCAGCGAAAGAACGTTGCTGCGCCCGGATGTTCGCCCCACTTCTTTCACTGCCAAGGAGAACGATGCGGCCTTGGCCGCCACTGCATCCGGTTGCAAACCCGGTAGAATGGCGACAAATTCGTCGCCTCCCATGCGGGCGATGTAATCGTATTCGCGGCACTGGCCCCGGAGCGCGCACGCGACGTTTTGGAGCAGACGGTTGCCTTCCAGGTGGCCGAGATCGTCGTTCACCTGCTTGAATCCGTTTAGATCGCATACCAGAACTGCAAGCGGCGCGGCTGCGCGGCGGCATCGCGCCAGTTCCCCGTCCAGATGCAAGAACAGCGAGCGCGCATTCGGCAGGCCCGTTAAATAGTCCGTGGTCGCGGAGTTCTCCGCCTGTTTGTATTTCAGGGCATTTTCAATCGACAGCGCCACCTTGGAGCTGATGGCCAGCAGAATGCGAAGATGGTCGCGGGTGAACGCATCGCCGCCACTGGCGTAGAGCGTCAGCGCGCCGATCACCCCGCCCGCGCCCTCCAGCGGCGCCGACAGCGCCGAACGCAGCGTGCTGAATTTCGCCGGGTCGTTGAGATAGCCTGGCTCAACCGACGGATTGCCGTTCAGAATCGGCCGGCAATTTTCCACCACCCAGCCGGATAAGCCGTGTCCCACCGGGATTTCAAGCGACGCGAAGAGACGGAATTCGTCGCCGTTCACGTACTCGGGAATCAGACGTTCGCCGCGCCTCACGTAGATCGCCATGGAATCGTGCGGCACCATCCGGCGGAGACGCACCGCCAGCACCGACAGCGTTTCGTCCAGACTGAGCGAGCTGCCCAGATTCTGCGTTAGCTCATAGAGACCCTGTACTTCCTGGCGTGCGGCGGCGATGGACTGGAGAAAGTCGATTTGACGCCCGGGTCCGTCCGCTCCGGCCGGCGCCGCGGCGGTTTCAAATCCCGCTGCCGGCTCCACCCCACGGGCCATGCGCAGCTTGGGCGCCGGACTACCGATCCCGCATTGTTGGCCGCGCGCCATCCGCTCCAGCTCGACAAAACGGCGCTTCAACACCGCGACTACCTTGGGATCGAAGCTGGTGCCCGACTCCGCCTCGACTTTCGCCATCGCTTCCTCCAGCGGCAAAGCGCGCCGGTATTGGCGGTCGGAGGCCAGCGCGTCCAGGCAATCCACCGCCGATAAGATGCGCGCGCCGATGGGAATCCGCTCTCCCGCGAGAGAATTTGGATAGCCGGTGCCGTTCCATTTTTCGTGATGCGCCGCCACGATGGGCGCCACCGGATAGGGGAACTGCACCCGGTCCAGAATCTCGGCGCCGATCACCGGATGGATCTTCATTTTCTCAAACTCTTCCGGGGTCAGCCGTCCGGGTTTGGAGATGATATGCTCGGGCACCGCCAGCTTGCCGATGTCGTGCAGCAGCGCGGCCGTCCGCAAAGCTTCCCGTTCGTCGTGTCCCAGGCCCAGTTCCTTGCCGATCTCCATGGCGTAGGTTTGCACGCGCTGCAGATGATCGTGAGTGGTTGAGTCCTTGGCTTCAATCGCCAGCGCCAGCGCCTCGATGGTCCGCAGATGCAGCGCCGCCATCTCCTGGGCGTGGAGCGTTTCCACCTCCAGGCGGGACAGATACAGGCGGTACGAGCGGTACAGCAGATAGACCAGCGGAATGACCAGCATCGAGGTCTGCCAGCCGGCGTAGCGGCCGACGAGATTGGCGAGGCTCGCAATTCCGGCCCCGGCCAGATAATAAGGGAACGACCAGAAATAGCAATCGCGCCACACGTGGCTGAGCGGCCGGCTTTCGGTCATGCCGATGACCACGGCCACCGGCAGGCTATTGGCGAAGAAGAACGTCCCACCCGCGAGCAGCAGCAATAGGGATGTGTCGGCGTGCGGAATCGCAGCCTGACCGGCCGCGCAGACTGCTTCGGTGATCGCGATGGCAATCGACATACTGGCCACGTTGAACAGAATCTGCTCCGGCCGCGGCCGCCGCGGTTTGTTCCACAGGCACTGGAACAGCGTCAGCATCGCGCCCAGGAACAAAGTCTCCGGAAAACTCATTTCGACGATGCCCATGAGAATAAACAGGAAGCTCAGCGACATGGTGCCGGTGACACCCGGCAGGCTGAGCTTCAAACTCGAGGTCAGCGCAGCCAGCAGGAAGAAGCAGGCGTAGCGCACCAGATCCTGCGATTCCCATTGCGACAATCCGAGCAGCAGGATGGCGAACCCCACGACCGTAACAAATCCAATGTATAGTTTTCCGCGCAGACGCATAGACGGTTGTACTCATGCGATCAAGCACGCGGGAGACCATTGCCGTGGATTGCCGGAGTGCTTGTAATTGCGTGGAATCCGCTAATTTTACTCGGCCGGATGACGGCTGAAGCGAGCGGCGCGATGGGACAAATTGGCGCGTGTCCCGCGCTTGTCCCGCGATGGAGACAGATTGTCCCACTGCGCCAAGTTCAACGCAAACTGCGAATCCACCTGACAGCGATTTGTGGGGCGGTCCCCCTGGACCGCGGCGGACGACCTCGTCCGCCTTCCGGCAGATCGGCCAGCGTCGGGCCGCGGGCGACAGTATTCACGGGCCGTTACCGGCCGGCCTGTGCGGGCGCTTACCACACCGCTAAGGTGTTTTCGGATTTCTTCTCGGTACATCTCCCGGCCGGACATTGACGTTCGCGTCTTATAGTCAAATCGCGGAATCTGCTGGAGAATGGAACCAGTAACTCATGCCCGGCCCTCCCGAACCCGCGCTGTTCCTCGGAATTCCCGCGATCGTCGCCAGCGGCGCCATGCGCCACTTGATGCGCATGGTGGAGCGCGTCGCGATGACCAACGCCTCGGTGCTGATCCTGGGGGAAAGCGGCGCGGGCAAGGAATTGGTGGCGCGCGCCATCCATCACCATTCGCTGCGTTGCGCCAAGCCCTGGGTGGACATCAGTTGCGCGGCGCTGCCCGAGCATCTGATTGAGAGCGAACTGTTCGGCCACGAAAGAGGAGCCTTCAGCGGCGCGGATTCGGTAAAGCCGGGATTGTTCGAGCTGGCGCATCAGGGCACGTTATTTCTGGATGAGATCGGTGAGCTGGAGCCGAAGATGCAGGTGAAGCTGCTGCGCGTGCTCGACGGCGCCTCTTACTACCGCCTCGGTGGTGTCCGGAAGATTTCAGTGGATGTGCGCATCGTCGCGGCGACCAACCGCGATCTTGAAGAAGCCGTGCGTATGGGCCGGTTTCGCAACGACCTCTATCACCGGTTAAGCGAAATCAATTTGCGTGTTCCGCCGTTGCGTGAACGGCTGGACGACATTATGCCGATTGCCGAGCACTTCCTGCGGCAGCAAAAGCCGCGCGCGTGGTTTTCGCCCGAAGCGATCGGCGCGCTGAAAAGGCACACTTGGCCAGGCAACATTCGCGAGCTGCGCAACGCCGTGATGAACGCGTCGGTGCTCGGCTATCACGAAGAGATCCTCGAGGCGGATCTGCCGGCGGGAATTCAACACTCAGCCGCGCAACCTGCCGGGACGCCGGGCGGGTGCCTGGACGGCGTGGAACGCCGGATGATTCTCGACGTTTTGTCTGAGACCGGCGGCCATCGGCAAAAGGCCGCCGCCAAGCTCGGCATTTCACGCCGCACGCTGAGCCGCAAGCTGAAGCTCTACACCAACGGCCCGCCCGCCGGCGCGGAAGAATATTATCCGCTGGGGGCGGCGCAATGAACCGTCCAGTCGATCTCAGCCTGGAGCAACGCCGCGAAATCCGGCGGCCGGCCGATGGAGATGTCCGCCTCTCGACCGATGCGCCTTCGCCCGTCGAAATCGAGGGCCGGCTGATCGACGTCAGTTGCGGCGGCTTCCGGGTAGCGCACGATTGCTATGATCTGGGTTTGGGTCAAACAGTGCGATTCCAACATACGGCCGGGAGCGGCGTCGCGCGCGTCATCTGGAACCGCATCCTCGACCGGCGTGTGGAAACCGGTTTCCTGATTCTCTAGCCATTAGACCGGCAACTATTCCGCGGCCGGCGCTCCATCACACCCGTTCACAACTTTCTGAAAGTCGTTCTAACCCCATTAAAAGAAACGCAATAACTTCAATTTAGAAAATCACAATAGTTCGGATTCGGCGTCCTCCATGCTATGAATTAGATCGCAAGGAGCCATTATGACCTCAACCGCACAACTCGACGCCAACCGCGCCAACGCACAGCTCTCTACCGGCCCCAAGACCGAAGCCGGCAAGGAAGCTTCCAAAAACAACGCCTTCAAACACGGCCTCACCAGCCAACAAATCGTCCTGAAGCACGAAGACCCGCAAGCCTTCGAGCAACTGAAAGCCGACACCTTCGCGGACTTCTCTCCCGTCGGCCTCGCCGAAGAAATGCTCG
>JBDTAT010000257.1:0-2720 GCA_039924505.1 Bryobacteraceae bacterium | reverse complement strand
CCGCAAAATAAAAATTCGGCGCCTCACGCGCAGAGTTCAGCTTGACACATCTCATATGCGGTCTTCAAGCAATCCGCGCGCATGAGTATGATAAACTGAGTGATCGCGCGGGCCGGCAGCCATGTGGAGGCTCGCCGCGATGCGATGCGGACGCGTTTTCAAGCGAATCGGCAAAACGAGTTTCAATGACGTCGGAAAACCCGGATATTACGCTAATTCTCCCCGCCTATAACGAGGCAAAGACCATCGCGAATACCATCCACGACGCGATGGATTATTTCGGCAAGCTTGGAATGCGGTGGGAAATTGTCGTTTCGGCGGATGGGACCGACGGAACGCGGGAAGCGGCGCGGGAAGTGGACAGCGGCGGCGGCGCGATCCGCGTCATCGGCGGCGATGCGCGCGGCGGCAAGGGCCGCGGGATCCGGGATGGCGTCGAGATCGCCAATGGCGGCATCATCGGCTTCGCGGACGCCGACAATAAGGTGCCCATCGCGGAGTTCGAGAAGATGCGCGCCGCATTGCGGGACGGCTGCGATATCGCCATCGGATCGCGCGGATTGCGCAGCTCGCAGGTTGAACGCCGCCAACCCTGGTACCGGCAGTGGGGTGGCAAAGCGTTTCGCGTGGTGATGCGGAAGGCCGTCGGACTCCCGACGATTACGGACACGCAGTGCGGATTTAAGTTTTTCCGGAAAGAGGTTGCCAAGGACCTATTCCGCCGGCAACGGATCGACGGCTATATGTTCGACGTCGAGATTCTGGTTCTGGCGTCGCGCGTGGGATACCGCATTCAGGAGGTGCCCGTCCGTTGGCGCGATGACGGGGACAGCCGCCTGAATCTGCTCACTGGAAACCTGCGGAATGCGGCGGATATCCTGAAAATCCGCCACATGCACCGTAACGTGCGCGCGGAGGCGGCGCGCACCGGTCCCCGCTCGGTCGTCGATTCGGGGTGAGGAAAACCGGCCGTTTCCGCCGCCGCCGTGCAAATCATCTCTCTGCAATTTCACGATCGTGAGGCATTGTTTGAAAACTTTGGTAACCGGGGCAGCCGGTTTCATCGGTAGCAACTTGGTCGACCGGCTTCTGGCGGACGGCCACGATGTGGTTGGCTATGACAATTTGTCGACCGGGAATCCGGAGTTCCTCAACATGGCGAAAGGGATCGGCCGCTTTCGTTTCGAGCGAGGGGACCTGTTGGACCTGGACCGCTTGACCGCCGCGATCGAGGGCGTGGAGTTCGTGTTCCACCTCGCCGCAAACGCGGATGTCCGCTTCGGCACAGAACATCCGCGGAAGGATCTGGAGCAGAATACCATCGCTACCTCGAATGTGCTGGAGGCGATGCGGGTGTCCGGTGCGCGGCGGATCGCTTTCGCCTCCACCGGATCGATTTATGGAGAACCCGAAGTATTTCCGACGCCGGAACGGGCGCCGTTCCCCATACAGACGTCGCTGTATGGCGCCTCGAAGCTAGCCGCCGAGGCCCTGATTCAGGCCTACTGTGAAGGATTCGGCTTTCAATCGTACTTGTTCCGCTTCGTTTCCATTCTGGGCGAGCGCTACAGCCACGGTCACGTTTTCGATTTCTACAAACAACTACTTGCGGATCCCGGGACGCTGCGCGTTCTCGGCGACGGCCGCCAGCGGAAGAGCTACCTCTATGTGGCGGACTGCACGAACGCCATTCTCCACGCGATTTCCCACGCGCAGGAAAAAGTGAACATCCTGAATCTGGGCACGGACGAGTATTGCCAGGTGAGCGATTCCATTTCCTGGATTTGCGGGCATCTCAACCTTAATCCGAAGATCGTCTACGCCGGCGGGGATCGCGGCTGGATCGGCGACAGTCCCTTCATATTTCTCGACTGCGGGCGGATGCGCTCCCTCGGCTGGAAGCCGGCGCTGACGATTCGCGAGGGCGTCGTCCGCACGGTGGAATACCTCCAGCAAAATTCATGGCTGCTGCAGCGGACCTGACAAGGCAGTGAACCCGGCAATGGAGCAGAGCCGACGCGGTGCAGCGAAAGGCGTGTGTTAACCTGTGGAACTAAACAATCTAACTATGCCAGACCTTGCGAACACGGGGAAGTGGCCCAAAAAGCTTCCGCCGCTGACGGACGAGCAACTCCGGATTAAAGACGAGTTTATGCAGCGCTGGCTGGAACTGTTACCCAAAAAATACGGGATGATTGAGCGTTTCAACCATCAATATCCCGTAAAGGTGGCGCAGCGCAAAGGCCGTGTGCTTGAAATCGGATGCGGGCTGGGCGGGCATATTCCATATGAGGATTTAAGCGGCAATGAATATTACGCCCTGGAGATGCGGCCGGAGATCGCCGCCCGCATCGGCCAACGGTTTCCCGATGTCCGGGTGATCGTGGGCGATTGCCAGGCGCGCCTGGACTTTCCCGGCGGATTCTTCGATCGCGTTCTCGCGATCCATGTGTTGGAGCACCTTCCGAATCTTCCCGAGACGGTTCGCGAAGCGCACCGGTTATTGAAGCCCGATGGCCAGTTCTCCGTCGTAATCCCGTGCGAAGGGGGCCTCGCCTATACCTTCGCGCGGAAGATCAGCGCGCGAAGATTATTTGAGAAGTGGTACGGGTCGAGCTACGACTGGTTCATCGAGACCGAGCACGTGAATGTGCCCTCCGAGATCATCGAAGAGCTGGAGCGGTACTTCACGGTGCGGACCCGGTCGAACTTTCCGATGG
>JBDTAT010000256.1:0-2943 GCA_039924505.1 Bryobacteraceae bacterium | reverse complement strand
CGACCGATAACTATCGCGCCGGGGAGATGGCGGGCGAACGAATGGGCAAGATTCTCAATGGCAAGGGGAAAGTGGGGATTGTAGCGTCCCAACCGGGGGCGGCGTCCAGCACGGCGCGCGAGAAGGGTTTTGAAGACACGATCGGCAAGCAATTTCCCGGTATCCAGATTGTCGAGAAGCAGTTTGGCATGGCGGACTTCCCGCTGTCGCTGGCCAAGGCGGAAAATATTCTGGCGGCGCATCCGGACCTGAGCGGCCTGTTCGCATCGAATGAGTCGAGCACCGTGGGGTCCGCCCTGGCGCTGAAAGAACGGCGAAGCAAGGTGAAACTGGTGGGCTTCGATTGGAGCCCGGCTTTACGGACCGACCTGGAGACGGGCGTAATCGATTCGTTGATGGTGCAGAACCCGTTCGAGATGGGCTACAAATCGGTGAAGACCGCGGTGGCGAAACTGAACGGGCAGGCGGTGCAGAAGATTCAGAATTTACCGGCGCGGCTGGTGGATCGGGAGAACATGCACAACCCCGACGTGGAAGCGCAGCTCAACCCGGATTTGAAGACGTATCTGGAATAGGAAGAAGCCTGCCACCGGATTGGCCGCTAGCTGGCGGCCAGGCTGGAGGTGACCTTCGAGAAGATCCCGCTGACCAGCGGCATAATGGCCGGTGGAAGAACTCCGGCGACAACTACGGCAATAAACCCGGAGAGCAGAGCGTATTCGATTAAGTCCTGGCCATTTTCGTCAGACCAGAGCCGTTGCAATTGAGTGAGCGAAGTGTTTGCCGGACGCATGGTTGAAAGCTCCTTCTTCCTGTCTCTATCGTGAAGGAGCGTGACGGACAAAGCAACCCAACCTTACTCGTATCCGCGGCGGGAAAAACCCCTAGCGGGATTCCCCCTCAATGGGTCTAATGCGGCGCCGAGTGAGGGGGGTATTCCGGGCACAACGAGTTACGAAGCAGCCCCGGGACACTGGGAAGGGCGCAGGCTGGTGACCTGCGCCGAATCATTACGGATGGGTGACGGCTGGGTATCGCATTACGGTGAAATTGCGGAGTGTTACCGTATCCGTTGTAACTGCGCCCATTTGGCCCAGGAAGTTGATGGTGATAGCCGATGAGATGGAATCGGTGGCGCTGCCCACGCTGGCGGCAAACGGGAGCGTCTGTCCCCAACTTTCGACGGACAACTGCGTGCCGGCGCTGTTGGTGGCGGCGTCGGCCTTTCCGGTGACGACGGCCTCAGAGGCGGCGCCCGTGCGCGAAACGAGGCTGGTGCTGCCCCAGGCGACCTGGGTGGTGAAACCGGCGGCGGAGCCATCATGAGTGAAATTGAAGCGGATGTCGATGCGGTCGCCGACGCCGAGTAGTCCCGCGGGAATAGTACACGTGCCGAGACTGGTGAGGGCGGTGGCGCTGGTTCCGATCCCAGTAGCGCTGCAGAGAACCTGCGGGGACGCGAAGATCGACGAGTTGCCGGAAGAGCCATTCAGACGGTAGGAAGCGACAAGTGTATCGGCCGACCGCGGCAGCGAAGGGGTGAGGAACGTGACGGCCGCGCCAGAGAGCGAATAATCGAGGCCTTGTTTCATGAGGACGCCGTTCCAATAGAGCGCGAGGCTGGCTGCCGGAGACGGCGCGTTTGCGAGGGTGAAGGCGGGATTGGCGCCATTCAACAGACCGCCGGGCGTTTCACCGTCCACGAAACCGGGAGAATTGCCGCTTGCCGAGCCGCACGGGCCGGAAGATCCATCGACGTGGAGACAATCGGCAGGACTGCCATTGGCGGCGTCCAGTTGCGCGGAGGAATTGATGACGGCGGCGCGCGAGGAGAGATAACCGGTGCCCTGCGGGACCAGGAGCGAGAGTTCGCTGAGAAGGCCGGTAACGTCGGTGATGAGGATGGGTGAGGTGACGGGGGAAGGCCCGACGATTGTGCCCTCTGCGATGCGCACGTCGCGGACGCGCAACGGCGTCGAGGACGGCGGGACGGCCCAGGTTTCGGTGAATTGAAATCGGCCGCTGGAGTTATAGGTGACCGAGTAATTGGCGCCTGCCGAGGCGTCGGTAGTGGGCACGAGCCGCACCTCAAGCACCCCGTTGACCACGAGCGCGTTAACTTGCTCGGTGGCTACGCTGGAGCCGTCGCCGGCCTGGAAACTGTTCCAATCGATGGCGACGGTTCCGTTGAAACGGGTGCCATCGGCCTTGTAGAGCACATCCCGGACAGTGGTGAGAGCCGGTTGCGCCAGCACGGCTCCGGCGGTCGAGAACCAGAGGATGGCCGCGCACACCGTGAATTTCAAACGTAACATTCCGTAGCCTCCAAAAAAAGAAGCCCAGACCGGCGGCAGAATCTGTGAGGAAGTAGTCCGCCGGACTGAGCTGACGCGAAGCGCGCCTTCAAGCGATCTCAGAATAGCGGGGAGAATGCGGAAATCGAACTGCTAAATTGCGCGTGATTTTGTAACTTATTAGAAAAGGGAGGGTTGAGGGGGTGAAAAAGATTTTCTGGAGGCGTGACCGGGGGCGGGATGGTACGGCAAAGCGGCCGGGGGACGCACTTTATGATGAGATGGCGGTGGGGTTCCTCGTAACTCCCCGTATGCGTCTGTCACGAAATAACAATGCCGTCTCGCCCTATCGGAATCGGCTACATGGCCGCGACCGAGAGGGAGCGGTTGGCATGGTTATCTCGTAACAAACCCGTGAACCAAGTCTTCGATAGCGATGTTCATCTTTAGATCGGCAACCGCTCCCTTACGGTCACGGCTCGGAAAGTGGTTGCCCGATATGCATCGAAAGCTAGCGCGAACGGTAGAGACGCCACGCCTCGAGGATGTCCTTGCCGCGGAACCGGATTGTGCGGTCGTCCAGGACTTCCGCGCCGGCGCGTAATTCCGCGTCAATCGGAAGCGAATTGCGGGTCGTGTACTCCACTTG
>JBDTAT010000255.1:0-3213 GCA_039924505.1 Bryobacteraceae bacterium | reverse complement strand
TAAGCGCCAGTTGCTCCAGGTATTTTTTTAGGGGCCGCGCAGGTGTGCCCCATACTGGATCGCCGGCGTGAACGATCTTGGACGTCAGCACACCGCTACCGGAGCCGAGCACCGCTCCCGACTCGATACGCGCCTTGTCGCCGATCCCGACTTGTCCGCCTATTACCGCTCCGTCTTCGACGACGACGCCGCCGGAGAGTCCGGTTTGAGCGGCGATCACGACGTTGCGGCCCACCTTGCAGTTGTGGCCAATGTGAACCAGGTTGTCGAGTTTGGTTCCGTCCCCAATGGACGTCACGCCGAGCGCCGCACGGTCCACGCAACTATTGGCGCCGATTTCGACGTCATTGCCGATTTCGACGCGCCCCACCTGCGGAAATTTCTCGTACACACCATCTACCAGCACGAACCCGAACCCGTCCGCTCCAAGGACGCAGCCGGAATGCAGGATAACGCGCTCGCCGACGGACACGTCCGGATAGATGGTCACGTGCGCGTGGAGCACCGAATGGCCGCCGATGGCGGCGCGATCGCCCACCACCGAGCCGGGTCCGATCACGCAGCCCGCGCCAATCTGAACTCCGGCGCCGAGCATCGCATTGGCGGCGATCGTAACGCCATGCCCGATGACGGCGCCCGGGCCAACGCTGGCGGAAGGATGAATGCCCGGCTGCGCTTCCAGCGTCGGATAGAGTTTCGCGACGATGCGCGCCGCGGCAGCCCGCGGGTTCGCCGCACGAATGATGGTGCGGTCATCGGTGTTCACGTAATCCGAAGGCACAACCAGGCAGGCCGCTTGGGATTCCCGCGCCTGCCGCTCCGCCCTCCGGCTAGACAGGAACGACAGATCCGTGAAGCCGGCCGATTCCAGGGGCGCCGCCCCGCGGATATCCAACTCACCGTTGCCCTCGAATTCCGCGCCCACCACCGATGCCAATTCGCGTACCCGCACAGCGGCCTCCCTATTTACTCACCGGCGCGCATTTACTGTAATCGCGTACGGCGGACCGCGGCGCGAAACGCCAGGACCGCGGACTCGTTGAACTATCATACAAATTAATGCCCATCGATCCTTCCGCGGTGCTGGCCCCCACCGCCCGCGTGCATCCGGACGCGCATATCGGCGCGCAAGCCGTCGTCGGAGAGTTCTGCGTCATTGAGGCGGACGTCAAAATCGGAGACTTCTCGCGCCTGGAGCCGTACGTTTACGTGAAGCGCTGGACCACGCTGGGCGAACGCAATGAAATCTCGGCCGGCGCGGTGCTGGGGACCGATCCACTGGACAAGAACTTCACGGGCGAACGCAGTTATCTGCGCATCGGAAACCGCAACAGCATCCGCGAACACCAGACCATCTCGCGCGGGACGGCGCCCGAATCGGCCACCGAAATCGGCGACGGGAACTATATCATGACCAGCGGACACATTGCGCACAATTGCAAAATCGGCGACGATACGGTGATTGCGAGCTGCGCGCTAGTGGCCGGCTACGTGGAAGTGGAAAGCCAGGCATTTATTTCGGGCGGCGTAGTGATTCACCAGTTCTCGAAAATCGGCCGCCTGGCCATGGTGGGCGGCAACTCGCGCGTCAATAGCGACCTGCCTCCATACTTTCTCTATTCGGATTTCAACGTTGCGGCGAAGGGTATCAACACGACCGGATTGCGCCGCGCCGGTTTCACCGTCCGCGAAATCGCGGCGCTGAAGCAGGCGTACCGGATTCTATACCGTTCCGGCTTGAAACTCGCCGCGGCACTGGACCGCATCGAAGCCGAAGCGCCGACGGGCCACACGCGCCACTTGGTGGAGTTCATCCGGTCCTCGAAACGCGGGATCTGCCGCGAGTAAACATGCCAGAGACGAACACGCCCGAGGCGAGCACGCCGGAACAGAAAATGCCGCAACAGAGCATGCGGCAGGTGCTCGCCAACCGCCAGTTTTTCCGGTTATGGCTGGGCCAAGTGGTCAGCATTTTCGGCGATTTTCTCGCGATGTTCGCGGTGTACAGCGTCGTTTCGTTTAAGATGCACGGGACGGCCGCGCAAGTGAGCCTGGTCAGTGTTTCCGTGCTCGCGCCGATGGCGTTGATCGGGCCGGTGGCGGGCGTGCTGGTGGACCGTTGGAATGTGAAACGCACCATGGTCGCGAGCGACCTTCTCCGCGGATGCCTGGTGCTTTATCTGCTATTCGCCACCAGCCTGCCCAGCATCTACGCAATATTTTTTGTCATCGGTTCAATTTCCAGCTTCTTCTATCCGGCGCAATCGGTTACGACGCCCTCCATCGTCGCCCGTGAAGGCTTGCTCGGCGCCAGCGCCATTATGCAGCAGAGCATGCAACTGGGCCGGATTGTCAGCCCGACGCTCGCCGGGGTGCTGGTGGCTTCGTTTGGCGAACGCTCCTGCTACTACCTGGACAGCTTCAGCTTCTTTTTCTCCGCCGCCATGATCTCCACCCTGGTGATTCCGCGCGCGCCGCACGCCGAACGCCACATGCGCTCCGTATTGGGCGACCTGTTTTCGGGAATCCGTTTCATCCTCGGCCACCCGGCCATTTCATTCGTAATTCTTTCGATGGCGGCCGGCGTATTCGCGCTCAGTTGCTTCGGCGCGCTGATCGCTGTGTACGTGCGCGATGTGCTGCACGGGGCCTCGACGTTGTTTGGCGTGCTGGCCTCGTTAATCGGAGTGGGAACCATTTTGGGAGGCGCTTTCGTCGGGCGGCTGGCGCGCACGCGATCGCGGACTCACCTGGTGACGTTCGGAATCCTGCTGGTGGGAGTCTTCATCTTCGGTCTAACGGCGGTGGCCACGCGCGCCGCCAGCGTCATCGGTTGCCTGGGGATCGGCTTCGGCGTTGCGTTCATTCTGATTCCGGCGAGCGCTCTGCTGCAGGAAGAGACGCCGCTAGAGATGCGCGGCCGCGTCAGCAGCAGCTCTATGTCGCTGATGACCATGGTGCAGGCGCTGGCGATGATCCTGGCCGGTTCGGCCGCCGCCCGATTCGGAATTGCGCCAATATTGTTTCTGAGCGCGGCGATGCTGCTCTCAATTGCCGCCTTCGGCTATTGGACGTTGCGCCGGACGCCTTCGGCGGCATAAACAAGAAGCTACGTTGAGACACACTTGTGCCTCAATTCGTCTGCCCGGCGACCCGCTTGTTAAGCGGGCCGCCCGAGCAGGGTGTGGAGATTTGTTCACCGGGGCGATTCGG
>JBDTAT010000254.1:0-3484 GCA_039924505.1 Bryobacteraceae bacterium | reverse complement strand
CCGCCGGGAACGGCGCTGAGATCCTGCACCACGGTCATTTTTGGCAATTGCGCGCTGCGCGTGTATTCCCAATAATCGGTTCGGGAGACGAGCCGCTTGGGCGCCGCGGGCTGGCCGGAAAGAATTGCCGCGGTGCAGGCGTATCCGACCAGCGCGCCGAACTCGGGAAACAGACAGCGGATACCTGCGCCGGTGACGCCTTCGCCGCGCGGCCGCACTTGAAATGTCTCAATTGCGTTCGAGACGGTGGGAGAAGCCACCTGCCGCAACGCAACGATTTCACCGGCATCCAGCACATCATCAGATTCCAATTGTCGAGGCTGTGAATTCATGGGAGTCAAGATCGAAGTATAAAATCAGCGAACGGTTTACGCAATTGAACTATTTGGAGTGTCCGTTCACGCATGGTGAATCGCCTGGCGCACGGCGCATCGCTTGCGCCAGCGGCCCGCGGTAGAAAGCACTCCGTTGAAAAACCGGGCCGGCCGGAACCCGCTCCCTGCGGTCGCGGCCCGGTTCCGAGGTCCCTGCTTGCGGCGGGCCGGCCGCGCATTGATTTTGCTGCGACTTCCGCCACGGGCTGCTAGACTGATGCGCATGGAGTTGCGGGAGATCAAGAGCCTGATCGCGCTCGAGGAGCACGGAAGCATCCGTGAGGCCGCGAAAAAGTGCGCTATCAGTCCGGCCGCGGTTCACAAACACCTTAAAACTCTTGAAAGCGAATTGGGGGTCCGGATCTACGAAAAGCAAGAAGGACATCTGCGCCTGACGGATGCCGGACGGATTGTCCTGACCTTCGCCAAGGAGATTCTGCTGCACCACGATGCAACGTTCACGGCGCTGGCGGAATGGAAAGACGGCGACCGCGGATTGGTTCGCGTGGGGGCGGGGCCGAGCTTCAGCGGCAATCTGCTGCCGCCGCTGGTGAAGCGGTTCCGCCGGCGCTTCCCGCGCGTCGATCTGTATGTTGAAACGGGCGACAGCAATCATTTGATCTCGCGATTGCGGGCGGGTTCGCTGGACCTGGTCTTCGACCTTGCCGCGGCTGCGATGGAAGATAAGAATCTGGACTTGGTGGCGCAATGGGAGGCGCGGACCGGGTTCATCTCGGCCCGTCCGGACGTGCCGGCGCATTGCCGGCTGCGCGCGCTTAAAAGTATTCCATTTATTCTGTTCGGTAAAGGCACGCTGATGGAATCGGTGGTTCAGAATTATTTGAACTCCCTGAATTTCCGGCCGTCGGTGGTGATGCGATCCGATAGCTCGGAGGCGATCAAGGCGATGATCCGCGCGGGATTGGGAATCTCGGTGTTGTTCCTATGGAACCTGGATGGGGACCCGCGCAGCGCGGCCCTTTCCGTGCTGCGAACCGACGCGCCGCCGCTATCGCTGCGAATGGCCCTGATCCGGCTGAAATCCAGCTATGCGCCAAAAGCGGCGATGGAGTTCATCCAGCTCGCGGGCGGGATGAATTGGAAAAACCTGCATTTGGTGAAGCCGGGCGAGTGAGGAACGCGCGCAAAACGGAGTGCGGCGCGGAACAGGTTTTAGAAACCGCTCCCTGGCGGTCGCGGTTCGGAAGCGGGGAGGTACGGAAGCGGGGGCGGTACGGAAGGGGTGCTCACCTTTTGCTGGGTTCATGATTTGTGAACGGAGGCTCACAAGAATTCCGTTGTCATGATTCAGCGCCGTCTGTATAATCGGCTTTCAATTTGAAAGCGGTGCAGGGTGCAAGCTGGAATAGCAAATTCGTACTCCCGGATGTTGGTGCTGGTAACGGGTCTCTCGGTTTCTATTGGCTGGGGCATTCGCGGCCAGTTCGGGCACGAGTACGGCGCCGCGTTGGCAGGGGCAATCGGCGGCATGGCGATCGCTTTGCTTAGCGGGCGGGCGGATTGGCGGGCGCGCGTCCACTATTTTGCGTTCTTCGGCGCGGTTGGTCTGGCGTTCGGCGGCGGAATGTCGTACATGAAGGACGTGGCGTATGCTCACTCGTCGGACCCAGCAACAGCGCTCTACGGGTTTGCGTGTTTGTTTCTGCTGGGCTTCATCTGGGCGGCTCCCGGCGGGGCGGGATTCGCGCTGCCGGCGTATCTGAGCCGGGAGGAATTGACGAAGTTCTTCGTTCCGCTAAGCGCCGTTTTCATCGCATGGTATTTGCAGGATGTCACACGCGGCTGGTATTTCCGCGCCGGCGGCGGGTCGCACCGTTTCATCGCAGGCCAAATGATGAGCGCGATTCTGGCGGCGGTTGCGGTGCTGGTGGTCGTGCTGGTACGGCGGAAATATTGGGGGCTCGGCAGCGCCATGACCGTCTACATGGCCGGCGGGTGGTGCGTTGGACACCTGCTGTTAATTGAATTGTTCCATCTGGAACTGAATCCGCCGCGTGGGGGCAGTTGGGCCGGGTACCTGGGGATGGTGGGCGGCATTCTGGTTTTCGCCTGGCGGAATCGCCTGGGCGGGCTCGGCTTCGCGACCGCGGCGAGCGGTTTCCTGGGCGGCATCGGATTCGCGCTGGGGACGGCAGTGAAGCTGCTTGTGATGGCAAGCGGATTCACGACGAATTGGCACAGCGTGATGGAGCAGACGCAGGGTTTTTTTCTCGGCATCGCGTTTGCGATCACGATGGGCCTGCTGATCCGGCGCGCGCCGCAGGTGACCGACGATCCGCGCGTGCGGCGCTGGACGGAAGTGTACAGCGTAACTTTCGTCCTGTGTTTGCTGACGTATCTGAATTTCCGGCGGAGCCCAGGCGAATGGACGAAAGAGATTGCGACGCTGACTCCGACGCTTTATGGCATCCACATCGCCGGCGATTTGATGCCGTGGCGGGGATTTATCGGCTGGTTCGAGATAGTTTATTTCGCCATTGCGTTCGCAATGATTTTGCTGCTGGTCATGCATCTGCGGGGCCGGCTGCCGTTCATTCCAGCGGACTGGCTGGGGAAGGGGCAGTTATTTTATCTGGTGTTTCTGTGGTCGATTATTACTATCAATTTTGCCGACGTGCTGCCGCGGTTTACTCCAATTCGACTGGTGACGGAATGGTTCATGACGTTGAATGCCGCCGCATGCACGATTCTGATGGTGGTTGGGTGTTTTGCGCCGCCGGCGCGGGAGCTGCCGGGGCTTGGCGATGCGCCCTATGCGCCGTGGATTCGTAAAACGGTTGTCCTCGGCATAGTGGGCGCGGTGCTGGTATCGCTCGTTGGTTTGGGCGTAAAGCTGGCGTGTTGGGATCACCAACCGGCCGGTGTGGTGAACCACGACCAGATCCGCTTCGGGCCGAACAACACGAATACGATTAAGTAACAACACGAACACGATTAAGCGAATCAATCGGGAGAATCGCGATGAAACGAAGACTGGTTAGCCGATACGGCATTATTTGTTTCGCGGCGCTGTTCCTGGGCTTTTCGGCGCAGGCGCAACTCGACCGGGGACAGATATCGGGATTCGTCAAAGATCCGAGCGATGCGGT
>JBDTAT010000253.1:0-4946 GCA_039924505.1 Bryobacteraceae bacterium | reverse complement strand
TGGGATCGACGCCCGACCGCGTGACGCCTCGGGAAGCTCCCGCGGTGGCTCGCGCACTGCTGGCGCTGGGCCCTGGGAGCGTCGTCTTGAAACTTGGGGCACAAGGTTGCTTCTACTCCGACGGCTCGCGTGAAGTGCGGGCCCCGTCGTTTCCTGTGAAAGCAGTGGATACCACCGCGGCGGGCGATACCTTCAACGCCGCCCTGGCGATCGCGCTGGCCGAAGATCGTCCGATCGAATCGGCGTTGCGCTTCGCCAACGCCGCCGCCGCAATTTCCGTGACGCGCATTGGCGCGCAAGCCTCCGTGCCATCGCGCGCGGAAGTTGAAGCACTACTCGATTCATCCAGCGTATAATCCGAAGGCGGCCAGCCATGCGGAATCTTCCGGGACGTTATGATCTTGTTTTTTTGCTGGGTGCGGCGCTCATGACTCCAGCCTTTGCGCAGCTTCACCCCGGCACTCCCGAATCCGCGGGCATCGACGCCAGCCGCTTGAACCGCGCCGCCACTCTGCTCGAAACGGAAGTCCGCGGGAATCGCCTGGGCGCCGCCTCCATCCTGGTAGCGCGCGGTGGCGTCATCGTTCTCCATCGCGGTTACGGACATCTTTCACCCGCCCCGGCAGCGCCCGCCGTCGCACCCGATTCGGTCTACATTGTCGCGTCCATCACCAAGCCGGTCACCGCCACGGCGCTCATGCAACTGGTTGAGCGCGGCTTGGTTTCTTTAACCGATCCGGTATCGATCTACATCCCCGAGTTCCAAGACGCCCAGCGCGAACACGTCCGCGTGCGCGATCTGCTCACGCACACCTCCGGCATGCCCGACATGCTGCCGGAGAACGTCGAACTGCGCCGCGCGCACGCTCCGCTCTCCGAATTCGTCAAACACGCTATCGCCACGCCCCTGCTGTTCGCCCCCGGAGCGGCGTTCCGCTACCAGAGCATGGGTGTTTTACTGGAGGCCGAAATCATTCAGCGCGTCTCGAAAACTCCGCTACCCGAGTTGGAGCGCAAACAAATCTTCGCGCCCCTCGGAATGGAGCACACCGAGCTGGGCCTGGGAAAGTTTCGCCGCGAAGACACCGTTCAGGTCTCGCCCGCGCCCGGTGAAAACGCGCAGGAAGCGGCCAGTTGGGGGCCGAACAGCGCGTACTGGCGCAATATTGGCGCGCCCTGGGGCGGCATGCACACCACCACATCCGATCTCGCCGTGCTGCTCCAGACGTTTTTGAACGGCGGCGTATATTCCGGCATTCGCATCCTTAGCCCCGTGACGGTGCGTGCGATGACGCGCGATCAAAACGACGGGCTGAATGCTCCCTGGGGTCTGGGCTGGGCGCTCGGCCGATCGAAGGTGTGGAATGAGTTCGGCGATCTGGTTTCGCCCGGCGCCTTCGGCCACGCGGGCGCAACGGGCACGGTCGCATGGGCCGATCCGTCCACCGGCCTGATTTGCGTCGTTCTTACAAACCGTCCCATCTCCGTCGACAACGGCCGTCTTCTGCGTCTGGTCTCGAACGCCGTCGCCGCTTCGGTCGAACAGTAACCTGCCTCACGGGAACAGGCTTCCGGCCAACTCGACTTGCTTGGCGCCGCTCGCCAGATCCAGCACCAGTCGGCCATCCGGTTGCGTCGCACCCTCGCCGACATACGCATCCGTTCCCTGCTCCGCCTCTACCGACGTCAAACGAACGCGCGGGCTGCCATTGGCCAGCGAGAATCCGAAGCATCCCGAGAAATCGTGGAAATCGGCATCCGGAGAAAACGCAACGCCGCGCGCGTGGAATTCGCCTGCCCCGCGCGCATTCACCATCAGCTCGGCGCCCACTCCGGCCGTCTCCATATGGCCCTCCACATCCAGGCGGCCATCCTTGTATATTGCATTCTGCAAACGTCCGGCGAACTTGTAACGCGGGCCATTGGCGTTGGACAGGTCCGCTGTAAGTTCGCCGGTCAGCGCGGTGTCATCCTGCCGGGCCTCTATCGCGGCCAACCGCGCCACCGCGCCATCCCATAGCAGGCGGCATCGCACCGGGCTCCAATGCGCATCGCCAACCGTCAGATCGGCGATCTGAATGTCCGCGTCCACGCGCCGTCCGGTTAACCACTCCGGCGCCGGATTGTTCCGTCCAAATCGCAGCGTGCGCGCCAGAAATCCTTGCTGGCGCCGCAGCGCCGGCAGTACAAGAGTTTCGATCTGTCGAAGCCCGGCCTCCGCAATCTTCAGCCGCAATTTGTCGGGCCGCGCCGTGCCTGGCTCCAGCCGGTACGATCCTTCAAATTTGATCCGCCCAGCGGCGCCGCGCAAACGGCTGATAGTCGTCTCTGGGCCGTCAACCGTTACTGCCGCGCTCGTCAGGTGCAGTGTTTCACCGATTCCCGGCGCGTCCAGCCGCGCATTTTCGAGATCGAACTTGCCGGACCACGCGCCCACCGTATCGCTAGATGCCCGATACGCCACCCAGCCTTTCCATTCGCCTTGACGGCAATTGTCCAGCAGCGGAATGGGGACCGGGCCCAGCAGGCGTCCCGGGCCGGATTGCAGATCCGCGACCTTGAGTCCTTTCGTTGTAAATTTCAATTCCACGTCGCGCGTCGACAGCGTGAAGTGCCCTTCGGCATCCACGCTCTGGCCGCCATTCATCTCAATCGTGCCCGGCGCCAGTTCAATCGCATCGCCGGCTATCAGCAATTCAGCACGTGACGACCGGATTGGCGCGGCGCCGGGCGCCTGCAGCACCGCGTCCTGCAATGTCACTTGTCCTTGAAATCCTCCCGGCTGCCCGTAGCCGACGACTCCATCCACGTTGCCCGCCAGCGACAATTGTTCTGGCATCGCCACGCCGAGGTGCCGCGCCACTTCCAGCAACGTTGCGGCCGGCAATTGATGCAACTCTACCGACGCTGCCCAGCGCGGCCGCGTCAGGTAATCCGCGATTCGAAATCGCAACCCGACCGGCGGACGAACGCCCGCCGCGGTCCCGACCGTCCCCAGTTCAAACTGTTGCGTAATGGGCCGAAGCGTTCCGCGGTAGTTCAATTGCCAGCCTCCGCCGGCCGCGGGCATTAGATCCCAGCGATGAATGTCCGCGATAAGAAGCTGTCCGGTGACCTGCAGATTCGAGACCGGACCGGAAATATGCGACGTGCAAACGATGTTTCCGTGCAATCCAATACCCCGGTCTTCAAACAGTTTCACTACCTCCGTCAGCGGACTGCGTTCCAGATCGAGTTCCATATCGAGCTGGCTCTCCGCCCCCCGCACGCGGCGCAGCGTGCCGCTCCCGCTCAATTCACCGAAACTCTGGCCGGTGCGATCCGTCCGCGCCGGCTCGCCCGAAAACCGCACGTAAATGCGGCCGCCATCGAGCGGCTCCACGTCCAGGTCCGCGCCGTCGATATAGAAAACGGACTTCGTGTCTCCGAACTTGAAATTCAACCGCCCCGAACGCACCTCTATTGCAGGCAGCATGGAGCCGGCCGAAGCCTGGGCCATGCGATTCAACAGGATTTGAAAATTCCAAGGTCCGGCGGCGCTCTTGGTCAGGTTAACCGTAGTTTGGCCCCCCACCAGGCGCAGGTTTGAAAACTCCAGACGTCCGCGCAATAAACTCAGCAGACGAATGCGCGCTTCGAGCGAGGTGACGTACGCCATCGGCTCAATGCCGATGCCGGGATCCTCCGGAATGGTAACATCGCTGAGCGTGAATCCCGGACCTGTGAAGAGATTGAACCGCACGTCGCCGATCTTTATCTTCCGTCCGAGAGCTCGATCCAGCGCGACCTCAATACGGCGCCGGAAGCTGTCCGCGTGCAGGTACGGCGCCACCACGCCGGCCATCAGAATCAGCCCCACTCCCAGCAGCAGCACGCGGCCGGTCTTCACGGGCGGGCGAGTCCTTTGCGCTCGAGCAGCCGCCTGTAATCCTCCGGCGTATCGACATCGGTGAGAATACCCGTGTCGCGCACTTCCACATAACGAATCGCCGCATCGTGCCGCCGGACTACATCGCGAGCGGACGCCGTCTCCGGCAACGCGAGAAACTCCGCAATCAACGCGGCGCGAACCACCACCGGGTGGCCGCGGCGATGCTGGCAGCGCGGAATTGCCAGAGCAATGGCTGCGCGGCTTCCGGAAAACGATTCCACCAGACGCTCGACCGTTTCCGTTTCGATAGCCGGATAATCCAGCGGTGTAAACATCACGCCGTCCATCCCCGCCGGCACGGCGCGCAGACCGCACTGTAGCGATGTGAGCTGACCCCGGTCCGGATCGGGATTGCGAACGAACGCGGCCTGCCTAGCGAGCTTCAATTGAATACTCTCCGCGTGATGCCCCAGCACGACGATGGTGTGCCGGCAGACGCGCCCGAAAATGCCGATTAACCGGTCTAAAAACGTTTCACCCTCGAACTGGAGCAACGCCTTGGGCGTGCCCATGCGGCTGGAATTACCCGCGGCCAGAATAATTCCGGCCAGCGCGGCGGCGGGACGCGGCGGCAACCGCGCGCTCATTTCAACAGCGGGCGCAGCGCTTCATTGATGAAGATCGATTTCGACAGCTTCCGCCATTCGCCCTCCGGCGCGCGGCGCGCGGCAATCATCTCCGCCACCACCGACACGGCGATCTCCTCCGGCGTGATCGCGCCAATTTCCAGACCCATTGGCGCGCAAATCCGCTCGAAGATTTGCCGGTCGAAACCTTCTTTTTCGAGCTCGCGGATCACCGCGATGGTTTTACGCTTGCTTCCGATCATCGCGATGTAGCGCGCCGGCGTCGTCACGGCCCAGCGCAGCACGCGCATATCGTCGCGGTGTCCGCGCGTGACAATCGCCACGTAGCTCGACGAATTCAGGTTCAGCCTGCCGAAAACCTCCTCGTATTCCTCGGCGAAAATCTCATCGGCCTCCGGGAAACGTTCGCGGTTGGCGAAGGTCTCGCG
>JBDTAT010000252.1:0-5578 GCA_039924505.1 Bryobacteraceae bacterium | reverse complement strand
GATTGCCGAGCGCTATGTCGACGAAGTGGTGGGGTGGCAGTTGTACCCTGGCCGGGTTCGGTGCGGTAGGCTCGGACGGGGGACCGTGGATGGACCGGCGGATGTTTGTGGCGGGCCTGATGGTGGGGTGTTCCGGGTGTTTTCGGAGGAAGAAGGAACTGACGGTTGGGTCGAAGGAGTTCACGGAACAGACGCTGCTCGGAGAGATTATTTCGGAACATCTAGAACGGCGGCTGGGTGCACGGGTGCGGCGGCGGTTGAATCTGAGTGGAACGCTGCTCGCGGAACAGGCGCTGCTCGCCGGAGAAATTGAGATGTATCCGGAATATTCGGGGGCGGCGCTGACGGAGATTCTGAAAGATCCGATCGACACCGATCCGGCGGTGGTGCTCGACCGCGTGCGCCTGGAATACCGGCGGACGCTGCGGATGGAGTGGCTGAGCCCGCTCGGGATGGATAGCCGGCCGGTGTTGGTGATGCGCGCGGACGACGCCGCGCGGCATCACTTGGAGACGATAAGCGATGCGGTTGGAGTGGAGGGTTACTGGAGATTGGGCGCCGGGCATGAGTTTCTTTCGGGACCGGACGGGTATGCCGCGCTGACGGCTGGATACACGTTCGACTGGGTGACGGGAGAGAAGAATCTGGACCCCGATCCGCGGTATAAGGCGCTGCAAGAAAATCAGGTGAATATCATTGCCGGCAACGCCACCGACGGACGGTTGTTGCACGGAAATTTCAAGGTATTGGTTGACGACAAGAGCGTATTTCCGCCGTATCAGGCTTGCGTGGTGGCGCGGAGCGGCGCGCTGGAGGCGGCGGCGGGATTGCGGCCGGCGCTCGAGGAGCTGGCGGGAAAATTCAACAGCGAAAAAATGCAGAAGATGAATTATGAGGTGGACGTTGCGCGATTGCGCGCGACGGATGTGGCGGCGGAATTTTTGCGTCAGGCCGGGTTAGGGTGAGGTATACTCAAGAACGTGCCGCGGCTTTGGTAACGATGTGGCCGGCTGTTTGACAATTTGAATTTTTGGTGAGGAATGCTCGGGAAGGCGGTTAGAATCCGCCACTGCCCCGCAACTGTAAGCGGCATGCTCGACGGCCTCGCGCGATCACTGCGAAAGCGGGAAGAACGCGCGAACAGAAGGCCAGCCGTAAGTCAGGAGACCGGTTCCCCGCCCGTAGTACGACCTAACGTTTCGAGGGGGAACGTCTCATGTCTAAATCCAGGCTGATTGCCTTTCTTTTTCTTGCAAAGTTTTCGATCGCGGCGCCCGCGGATTCGATTCGGGGAACGGTGGTGGATCCATCGTCCCGCGCGATTGAGGGCGCGCGCGTTACGTGTGGAGGCGAAACGCGCACCACGGACGCGGAGGGCCGGTTTGTGTTCGAGAGCGAGTCCCAATGCGACGCGCGGGTGAGCTTTCCGGGCTTCGCGCCGCAAACAGTTTCGCTGGCTGTCAGCAACGAGAATCGCGTCACGCTGGCGGTTGCGGGCGTCGCGGAGCAGGTGGTGGTTTCGGCGACGCGGGCCGATGTGGACGCCGAGCGGGCCGGCATCGACGCCAGCGTGATTACCTCGCACGACATGGAACAGCGGCGGTTCCCGGCGATCCTCGATTATCTGCGCGATCTTCCGGGATTGTCGGTGGTGAAGACGGGGCGCTTCGGCGGCCTGACGGACGTCTATACTCGCGGTGCATCGTCGACCGGAACTTTGGTGCTGTTGGATGGAATTCCTCTGACCGATCCGGGCGGGCAGATCGATTTCGGCGGGATCAGTGCGGCCGATATCGATCACGTGGAGGTGGTGCGCGGGCCGGAGAGCACGCTCTTCGGCGCCGAGGCGGCCGCGGGTGTGATTCAGATTTTCACTAAGCACGGGGATGCCGAATCGGATCGTCCGCACGGGTCGGTGACGTATGAGCGCGGGAGTTTTCAGACCGACCACTGGGGCGCGAACGTGAATGGAGGGCTGGCGAAGAAGGTCGATTATTCGCTGGGCGCGGATCAATTTCACAGCGTGGGTGAATATCAGAACGACGGGTACCGGAACACGACGGGGACGGCGAACATCGGGTATCGAATTTCCGCGAACACGGTGGTGCGGGCGATTTTCCGCGAGCGGGATTCTATTCTGGGCACGCCAGGGCAGACGGCGTACGGTTTGTTCGATCTGGGCGCGAACGAAGAAGACCGGGATACGGCGGTGGGGCTGCGATTGGACGATACGCGCGGGCAACACTTTGTCCAGTCGATTTCGTTCGGATACCACAGGGAGCGGGATCGTTTTAACGACGGGACGGATATTATTCCGTACGAGGCGGGAGCGCTGCTGCGGACCGCGCCGGGGCCGCAGGATGCAGTTTATCTGGTGCGGCTGGTAAGCCCGCAATTTCCGCCGCCCCAGACGCCGGCGGGTGAAACACTATCGGTTCAGGATGCAACCCTCTACCCGTTTCCAGGAATGAGCGTGGCGGACCGCATGAAGTTCGACTACCAGGGAACGCTGGAACATTATCATGGCGCGCTGGTTTTTGGATACGACTACGAACGGCAGGCGGGCGATATCTCAGAGACGACCGTGACGCGGCGCAACAACGGATTTTTCGCGCATGAGCAACAGGCGCTGACGGCGCGGCTTTTTGTGACGGGCGGGGCGCGCCTCGAGCAGAGCAGCGTGTTTGGGACGAAGTTTACGCCGCGCGCGTCGGCGAGCTTTTTGCTTTTCGGCCAGCATGGGCCGATGGATTCGACATCGTTTCAGGTGAGCGCAGGGCGCGGGATCACCGAGCCGTCGCTACTTCAGAACTTCGCACGTGAGTCGTTTTACGTGGGGAATCCGGGGCTGCGGCCGGAGAAGACGGCGACGTATGAGGCGGGGATCGTACAGGAATGGTTTGGCCGGCGGCTGCGGACGGAGGTGGAAGCGTTTCGCAATTCGTTCACGGATTTGATCACGTTCGATTCCTCCGCGTATCCGGGAACCTGGCGTAATGTCGCGGCGAGCTGGGCGCGGGGGGTAGAGGTATCGGCAACGGCGCGCGTGACCGGGCAACTTTCCGTGACGGGTTCTTACACGCGGTTGTATACGCGCATCACGAACTCACTAACGCCCGACTCGCCGGTGGACGGCATTGGGCAAGAGCTGCTGCGGCAGCCGCGCAATGCGGGTGCGGTATCGGCGACGTACGCGGCCAGGCGTTGGTCGGTGGTGGCGGGCGGCAGGTTTTTTGGGGAGCGGCACGACTCGGATTTTCTGTTCGGGATCACGCGGAACCCGGGATATCAGCATTTGTATGTGAGCGGATCGTACCAGTTGAATTCGCATGTGGCGCCGTTTGTGCGGGTAGAGAATTTATTGGATGAGAGCTACCAGGAAGTGCTGGGGTATAACAATCTGACGCGCAATGCGATGGGGGGAGTGCGCCTGTCGTGGTAAGACGCGGCGCGCTGACGAGTGCGCTGTTGCTGGTTGCGGCGTGCATGCTAGGGGCGCAGCCGGCGCGCATTGTGTCGACGGCGCCCAGCATCACGGAGGTGTTGTACGCTCTCGGGCTGGGTAGCCGTGTGGTGGGGGTCACGACGTTTTGCCGCTATCCGCCGGATGCGCTGACCAAACCCAAGGTGGGGACGTATCTGGAGCCGGATCTGGAAGTGATCGCGTCGCTGCGGCCGGAGCTGGTGATCATCCAAAACAATCCGGTGCATCTGGGAGATCGGTTGAAGGCGTTGAAGCTGCGCGTGCTGGAAGTGAATTACGAAACGCCGGCGGCGGTGTACTCGACGATTCGCTCGATTGGCGGGGCGGCGGGTGTGCCGGAGCGGGCGGCCGCGTTGGTAGACCGGCTGCAACGGGAGATTGACGCGATGCGGGCGCGGACGGCGAAGCTGCCGCGGCGGCGCGTGATGTTCGTAATTGGACGAACGCCGGAGACGCTGGGAGGACTGGTTGTGGTGGGCAGCGCTCCCTATCTGAACGAGTTGATGGAGGCGGCGGGCGGGGTGAACGTGTTCGCCGGCGCACGCGCTCCGTATCCCAATGTGACGCTCGAAGAAGTGCTGGCGCGCAACCCGGAGGCGATAATCGACATGGGCGATATGGCGGCGGCCGGGGACGCGACGGCGCAGCATAAAAAAGCGGTGGTGGCGCTGTGGGATCGCTATCCAGGGTTGGCGGCGGTGAAGGGCGGCCGAGTATTCGCGGTGGCGTCGGACATTTTCGTGGTGCCGGGGCCGCGCATCGTGGAGGCGGCGCGGTCGTTTGCGCACATGCTGCATCCGGAGGCGGGATTCTGAGCGCGTGTTTCACGCTGGACGCGGCAGGGATGCAATACGGCGCGGCGCACGTGCTGCGCGAGACGACAGTGGAATTTTCGGGGGCCGGACTGGTGTCGATTGTGGGGCCGAACGGCGCGGGAAAGTCGACGCTGCTGGGGATTCTGGCGGGCTTGCGGCCGGGATATAGCGGGGCCTGCTATTACGGCGGCATCGAGATAAAGAAGTGGAACCGGCGGGCGCTGGCGCGGAAAATTTCGGTGGTGCCGCAATCGCTGCGGCTGGAATTTCCGTTCACGGCCGGGCAGGTGGTGTACATGGGGCGCACGCCATTTTGCGACGGCCTGTTTGAATCCGCGGCCGACCGCGAGGCGGTGGAGCGCGCGATGCAGATTACCGACAGCGCGGCGTTTCGAGACCGCGATTTCCGGTCGCTGTCGGGCGGCGAGCGGCAGCGGGTGATTCTGGCGTCGGCGCTCGCGCAAACTCCGGAAGCGCTGCTGCTGGATGAGCCGACCACGTTTCTCGATTTGAAGCATCAACTGGCGATCTACCGGCTGCTGCGCGAACTGGCGCGCGGCGGGCTGCTGGTAATTGCGACGACGCACGATCTGAATCTCGCGTTAACGTATTCGGACCGGGTGGTGATGCTGGACGTGGGACGCATTGTGGCGGATGGAACGCCGGCGGAAGTGTTCGGGCCGGAAACCATTCGCGCCGTGTTTGGCGTGGAGGCGCGGCTGGAGGCTGACGCTCGCGGGCGCACGCGGATTTTCTATGACGATTAGAGTAGCCGCGGCGGCCGTATGACTTCCCGGCGGGTGTGGGGAGCGGTTGGAATTTCGGCGCTGGTGCTGGTGGTGGTGGCTTGCGCGGCGCCGCTGGTGGGATCAACCAGCATTCACTACGGGCGCGCGCTGGCGGGACTTTCGCCCGACCACGAGATCCTGTTTTATGCGCGCGTGCCGCGTGTGCTGCTCTCACTGCTGGCCGGGGGAACGCTGGCGGTGACGGGGCTGCTGTTTCAGGCTCTGCTGCGCGATGCGTTGGCCGATCCCTACACGCTGGGGATTTCGAGCGGCGCGTCGTTCGGCGCGGTGCTGGCGATTTGTTTTGGATGGCGCGCGGCGGGGGCGCTGCCGGCGGTGTGGGCGGCGGCGTTTGCGGGATCGGGCGTGGCGCTGCTGCTGGTGCTGGCGATCGCATTCGAAGGGCGGCGTCTATCGTCATTCACGCTGCTGCTGGCGGGCGTCACCATCAACAGTATTTGCGTGGCGCTGATTTTGTTTCTGCACAATCT
>JBDTAT010000251.1:0-2814 GCA_039924505.1 Bryobacteraceae bacterium | reverse complement strand
AGCGGCGGCCGTGAAGTTGTTCGTGAACGGCAAGCCGGTTGAAACCGCCGTGGAACACGACAGCCTCAGCGGCTCGTTCGCGTCGGCGCAACCGCTCGAGATCGGGAACAAGAATACTGGGAATCCGTACCAGGGCCAGATGGACGACCTGCGGCTCTACAATCGTCCCCTCCACGCGGGAGAAATTGAGACGCTGGCGATTCACGATCCCATCCGCGTGATGCTCGCGAGCGACGTATCGAAACTTTCGAAGAGCAAGAAGACCGAGCTGCGGAATTACTTCCTGACGTACGCCGCGCCGGAGCCGTATCGCGCTCTGCACGCCGAGCTCGCGAAACTGACGGAAGACAAGCGCCAGTTGGTGAAGCAGATTCCGACCACGATGGTGATGGCGGAGATGGCCAAGCCGCGCGATACCGTGATCCTCGGCCGCGGCGACTACCGCAATCGCGGGGAAAAGGTCGCACCCGGCGTGCCGGCCGTGCTGCCGCCGCTTCCCAAAGGGGCGCCGTTGAATCGATTGACGCTGGCGCGGTGGCTGGTGGATCCGGCCAATCCGTTGACGGCGCGCGTGGCCGTGAACCGCTATTGGCAACTGTATTTTGGACTTGGGATCGTGAAGACGGCGGAAAATTTCGGCTCGCAAGGCGACCCGCCCAGTAACCAGGAACTGCTGGATTGGCTCGCCACCGAATTCCAAAGCGGGCACTGGAACATCAAGGCCATGCAGCGGTTGATGGTCACGTCGGCGACGTACCGGCAAGGGTCCGAAGTGACGCCGGCGTTACTGGAGAGCGATCCGGAGAACCGCTTGCTGGCGCGCGGTCCGCGCTTCCGGCTTCCGGCCGAGATGATTCGCGACAATGCGCTGGCGGCCTCGGGATTGTTGAATCCTGCGCTCGGTGGGCCGGCCGTTTTCCCGTATCAGCCCAAAGGCCTCTGGGAGGATATAGCGTACGGCGACGTTTATTCGGCGCAGCATTACACGCCCAGCCACGGCGCGGATCTCTACCGCCGCAGCATGTACATTTTCTGGAAACGCGAAAGCCCGCCGCCGGTGCTGACGACGTTCGACGCGCCCAGCCGCGAGAAGTGTACCGCCCGCCGCGGCGTGACGAATACGCCGTTGCAGGCGCTGGTGTTGCTGAACGACCCCACGTATGTTGAGGCGGCGCGCGTGCTGGCCGAGCGCGCGATGCGTGAAGGCGGACACGACCCGAACGGGCGCATCCGCTACGCTTTCCGTCTGGCCACGGCGCGCGCGCCCTCAAAAGTTGAGATTTCCGTGCTGCGCGAGTTGGAGCAGCAGGAGCTTACCGGCTATCGCGCGCATCAAGGCGATGCTGAAAAATTGCTCGCGGTGGGCGAATCGCCGCGCGATGAAAAGCTGGACCCCATCGAGCTGGCGGCGTGGACCACGGTGGCCAGCACCATTCTGAATTTGGACGAGACGGTTACGAAGGAGTAATGCGGTGACACCCGAACAAGAGCACGCGTTGGCGATGAACCGGCGGCATTTTCTGTCGCGCACGAGCGGCGGCATCGGCGCGGCCGCGTTGGCCTCGATGCTGGACCCGAGTCTGTTCGGCGGCGTCGGCCCGGAAATCGATCCGAAAACCGGAGGGCTGGTGGGCCTGCCGCATTTCCCTCCCACCGCGAAACACGTCATCTATCTGCATCAGTCGGGCGGCCCGTCGCAACTGGATCTGTTCGACTACAAACCGAAGTTGAAGGCGCAGCAGGGGACGGAATTGCCCGGCTCCGTGAGGATGGGCCAGCGCATCACGGGCATGACGTCGGGCCAAAGCACACTGCCGGTGGCGTCGACGATTTTCAAATTCAGCCAGCACGGAAAATCCGGCGCGTGGATGAGCGAACTGCTGCCGCACCTGGGGCAAGCGGCGGACGACATCGCCATTATCAAAACGGTGAACACGGACGCCATCAATCACGATCCGGCAATCACGTTCATTCAGACGGGCAGCCAGCAACCCGGCCGGCCGAGCATGGGCTCGTGGATCAGCTATGGCCTGGGCAGTGAAAGCCAGAACCTGCCCGCGTTTGTCGTCATGATTTCGCAGCAGAGCGGATTGAATATCGATCAGCCGCTGTTTTCGCGCCTGTGGTCGAGCGCGTTTCTGCCGTCGCGTTACCAGGGTGTGCAATTCCGCTCCAATGGCGACCCGGTGCTTTATCTGTCCGACCCTCCGGGTATCGATAAATCCACGCGCCGCCGGATGCTCGATAGCATCGCGAAGTTGAACGCGATGCGCGAACAGACGTTCGGCGATCCGGAGATTGAGACGCGCGTCAGCCAGTACGAGATGGCGTTCCGCATGCAGACCTCGGTGCCGGAGCTGACCGATCTTTCAAAAGAACCGGATCATGTCTTCGACCTTTACGGTCCGGATGCGCGCAAGCCCGGCAGCTATGCGTTTCAGTGTTTGCTGGCGCGGCGGTTGGTGGAGCGCGGCGTCCGGTTCGTGCAGCTTTATAAACGCGGCTGGGATCAACACAACGATTTGCCGCGCGATCTTACCCTGCAATGCCAAAGCGTGGATCAACCGTCGGCGGCGCTGGTGCAGGACTTAAAGCAGCGCGGGCTGCTGGACGACACGCTGGTGGTGTGGGGCGGGGAATTCGGACGGACGGTTTATTGCCAGGGCAAGCTAACCGATAATAATTACGGCCGCGATCACCACGGCCGCTGTTTCACGATGTGGATGGCGGGCGGCGGAGTAAAGCCCGGGATTACGGTGGGCGAAACCGACGAGTACTGCTACAACATCGTCTCCGACCCGGTTCCGATCCACG